>NZ_VCDN01000043.1:0-76778 GCF_033949405.1 Xenorhabdus santafensis
TATGAGCCCGACGAGCTACCAAGCTGCTCCACCCCGCGTCCGATGTGGGCACACTATACTCTCGAACGGCTCCGTTGCAAGTTTTTTTATTGATATTTACTGAATTTGTTAGTCTTTTGGTTAAAATATGCCCTTATTGTTCTGTTTTCACACGTTCGGGCATTATCGAATGCTAAGCTATTTTTTTCTAACTACATTTCATTATTTATTTGTGTTTGATATTGTTCGTCGTCGGATCGCGATGGTTGGAGATAAGGCATAAACATGAAACTTTGGGGCAAATATATCTTATGTGGATTTGTCATTTCGTTATTGGCGGGATGTCATCGGCCAGTAGATCAAGCGCAACAATATAAAGATGGCCGCATCACCCAAGATCTTCAGCTCGTTAATATACCTAATGCTCAAGGCATTCCTGTTAATGCCCGGGATTTTGCTACCCAAGTTAACTTTATCAGTGAATCGTCTCCCCGCCTTTATAGTAATAACCGTGAGACATTTGATGCGATTACTCATTGGATGCTCTCAGGTGGTGATACTCGCCATTTGAGCCAATACGGTTTGCTCGCTTATCAAATGGAAGGTGAAGATAATTACGGTAATGTGAAGTTTACCGGCTATTACACGCCTGTCGTGCATGCTCGGCATGCTAAACAGGGGGAATTTAAATATCCTTTGTACCGGATGCCGACTAAATCACGTGTCCGGTTACCAAATCGCGCAGCCATATACAGCGGCGCGCTGAATAAGAAATTCATTATCGGGTACAGTAATTCCCTGATGGATAATTTTATGATGGAGGTACAAGGAAGTGGTTATGTTGACTTTGGTGATGGTCTTCCTATGACCTTTTTTGGTTATGGTGGAAAAAATGGGCATGCTTATCGCAGTATTGGCAAGGTGCTGATTGACAGGGAAGAGATTCCCAGAAACAAAATGTCAATGAAAGCGATCCGCCAATGGGGAGAGCAGCACAGTGAAGCTGAAGTCAGAGAATTGCTGGAACACAATCCTTCGTTTGTCTTCTTTAGGCCTGAACCTTATACCTATGTCAGAGGAGCCAGTGCTGTTCCTCTGGTTGCTAAAGCATCGGTGGCATCTGACAGATCACTGATCCCGCCCGGAACGGCTTTGTTGGCGGAAATTCCGATACTGGATGAAAAAGGCAAATTTACCGGACAGTACCGGATGCGCCTGATGGTGGCATTGGATGTTGGTGGCGCGATTAAAGGACATCATTTTGACATCTATCACGGTGTTGGTGAAAAAGCAGGTGAAGCCGCGGGTTTTTATAATCATTATGGCCGTGTTTGGGTATTGAAGAAACCCTCATCTGGTTTTTTGGCGGCAAACCAGTAAGATCCCTTCCAGTTCAACTAATCAATTCACCTATTTCAATGAGAAAAGAAATAGGTGTTATGCAGGATTTATTTAACAATGCAAGTTTCTCTCTCAGATGCTTATCTTCAGCGTTTTGCCGGTACTGCCCGGTTATATGGCCAGAAAGCGCTTTCATTATTTGCTCGCTCACACGTTTGTGTGGTGGGGATCGGCGGCGTGGGTTCATGGGCGGCGGAAGCGTTGGCGCGTACAGGCATTGGCGCCATCACACTGATTGATATGGATGATGTCTGTATCACTAATACCAACCGCCAATTGCACACATTGGTACAAAATATCGGCTCACCAAAAACTGAAGTGATTGCTGAACGGATACGAGCCATTAATCCAGAGTGCCGAGTGACTTGCATTGACGACTTTGTCACCCCGGATAATGTGGCAGAAATGATGTCCACAGAATTCAGTTATTTGATTGATGCCATTGACAGCATACGACCAAAAGCGGCACTGCTGGCTTACTGCCGTCGTTACAAGATCCCCGTTGTCACAACGGGCGGGGCTGGTGGGCAGCTTGATCCGACCCAAATTCAGGTCGTGGATCTGGCAAAGACAGTACAAGACCCTTTGGCTGCCAAACTCAAAGAGCGCCTGAAATCGGATTACCGTGTTATGAAAAATGGTAAGGGAAAATTAGGTATTGATTGTGTTTTTTCAACGGAACAGTTGGTTTATCCACAATCTGACGGCACTGTTTGTGCAGCGAAAAGTACTGCGGACGGTTCAAAACGGATGGATTGTGCATCTGGTTTTGGGGCCGCAACGATGGTTACGGCAACTTTTGGTTTTGTTGCGGTTTCCCACGCATTGAAAAAGATGGTGGCGAAAGCCGAACGGGAAAATACGTTGTAATACGATCCCCGCAGAAAAGCGACTGGATTGAAGAGTTATTGAATTCAGTCGCTGATTAATTTATTGAATACTTGTAACTTATAAAGTATGGCTGCGGGCAATTTCCTGAATAGTATTAATCAGGGATTTCACGCCATTGAGCCTTGAACCACTGAGTTGCTGCTCAAGGCCGAGCTGCTGGAATAGTTCAGCTAAAGGAGCTTGTAAAACCTGCTCCGGCGTTTTACCTTCCACTGCGGTCAGGATAACGGCCAATAACCCTTTTACAATCCGGCCTTCGCTGTCACCGTAGAAATGCAGGGAGCCACCAGATAATCGTTGATGCCCCAACCAAACGCGATTTTCACAGCCGGACATTTCAATATTTTGTTGTTTGAGTTCATCGGCTAAAGGGGGAAGCTTCCTCGCAAGGCCGATAAGTTGCCGATAGCGATCCTCCCACAATTTACACTGCCGGAAGTTCTCAATAAGTTGTTGCTCCGTGATTTCTGTTCCAAACGGATGCGGAGCAAGGATAGTTTCTACAGGTTGTGTCATTGGTTATTTATCTTGCTGTGGGTTTATCGCCTATTCCTCTGCGTGAGGTTTTCGGATCATAGCAGGTGTGTGCTTAAACGAAAGCCGTTTAATACTAAAATTTTCTGGCTGATAGATAGTCAGAAAAGGCACTGTCTTTGGTAGATAACAACAAATAAAAGCGTGATGAATATCAAATTATTGTTGAAGTGATAAATTTTCAGACTATTGGAAAAAGTGTTTATTTCTTAAAAGTGTTTAATAAAGATACGGTTTATGATCACGTCCTGCCACCATAAAGCCTGTTAATTCAGAGTATTTCACTAAAATTCACATTATTACTTTTCTGTATTATTTAATATTTATTATCAATTGGTTTTTGTTTCACCATAAAATTGTTTAGCATCCTTTCCTATTTTTTAAGCTATCAGACATAGGTGCAAAAGGGCGGCTTGATGGATCAATTTGAACGCTATTTTCAGCAAGAACTGAATTACCTGCGGGAATTGGGAAAACTGGCGCGTGAAGAAAAGCCCCATCTGAAAGATATACTCGGTGGGCGGGATCCGGATGTTGAGCGCTTAAAAGAAGGATTCGCTGCGTTAATGGCGCGTCCACGCCAGAAAATTGATGATGCCTTTCCTGAACTGACCCAGCCGTTATTGCGAAATTTACAGGCACAGTCCGTTAAGGGCATTCCCGCCACCTGCATTATGCAGATTGAAGGTGGAAAAGACGCGGATTTTGCATTTTCACTGCCGTCCGGCACAAAAATTCAGACACTTGTCGATCAGACTTTTATGATCTCGCGAGACTGTGATGTTCAGCCAATCATGTTGATTGGACGGGAAATCACGCATCAGGATCAGGAAACACAAATCACCCTGACGTTTGAATATACCGGTAAAGATGATCATTGGGATGTGCAGCCGATTGAGTTCTTTCTCAGTCGTGATGAATCGGTCGCGGACAGCTTATTGCTGGGGTTGTGCCGATATTGTTATCGCGGCGAATTGCACCATAACGGGCAAACGTATGTGATGGAAACCCTGAGATTTGCGCCGCGCTCCGGAACGGACAGATTGATTTTGTCGCCGCCCGTTGCAGCGGGCAACTGGGCACCGCAAATATTGCTGGAATCGTTTTATTTGCCCCATGTCCACCATTTCCTGACGCTGGATATGCCGTACCCAGTGCAATCGCGGCGTCTGCCGATGACCGACAACCGCACATTTACGCTGACCCTGAATCTGGACACGTTGCTGCCGCTGTCAGATGAGCAGATAGCGGAAGCGTTTCTGCTGCATTGTGTGCCGGTGGTCAATCTTCGCTGGGAACGGCTTACTCAGCGATTCAAACCGGATACCGCCCGTTACCCGCTGCCATTGACCCCGGAGCAGGGGCTGCTGCATGTCGCGGCACTGACCCTGAAAGGCGAACCCAATGAAGCTGGGCAGGCGCGTGGGGAAGCCGGTCAATTTTATCCGGTCAGTCAGTTGACGGGCTTGTCCCGCCATCAATCGGAATACGATGACGCGTGGTTTTATGGGCTGGAGGTGAACCGGAATGCGTTGGGGAGATTGGACTATGCGCTGGTGTTTTATGACAGCCACGCAAAATTGATGGAACAACCTCCCAGACGCCAGTTTACCTGCCATTTTGTGGGATTTAACTCACAGCCGATCACACTGCCTGTCGGTTCGGAGTGCCTCACTGAAAGCCTGCCGGATCGCTTTCAGATAAAGACCGTCACACCCGTTTCAGCCAGCTATCCGCCCGTGATTGACAGCCAGCGGCATTGGCGGTTGCTGTCTCATTATGCCACCAGCGGTTACGTCCTATTGTCAGCCGATGCATTTAAGCAACTGTTGCGGGATTACGATTTTTACCCCGACCATGATCGCCCTGTCAGCCGCCAACTTCAGCGAATGATTGCGGGGATCCAGTCCATTAATTCTGAGGCGAAAGATCGGCTGGTCAGGGGGCAACCGCACCGTTGCCTGTATCTCGAACTGATGCTGGATGAAAGCGCGTATGCCAGCCGGGGAGCCTTGTTCCGCTTTGCCGATGCGCTCTACCAGTTCCTGCCGTTTTTCCTCAGCAACGACATGCTGATGTTGATGGACGTCACTTGCCAGCCCTCCGGCGAACAATGGCGCCTGTCACCGCTTCCCCTCCGGGGATATCGTCCTCTTATGTAAGGATCAACAATGGATGGATTAGTCTTTACCTGCCACATCGGCAAACTGCCCAAAACGACCTTTCAGGTGGTGGATTTCAGTTTGCGCGAAGCCCTGTCAGAGCTGTATCACCTGAGCCTGACGGTGGTCAGTGCCCTTGACAATATCGCCCTCGGTGAACAGTTGGGGATGGCGGCTTCCCTGACCGTGATACGCGATGGCGTTGTGGAACGCACCGTCAATGGCATCATCTCCAGTGCCGAGCAAGGTAACAGTGACGGTCGCCGTACCTATTACACGTTTGCCATCCGGCCGGCAATGTGGCGCATGACACTGAATCAGGACAGCCGCATTTTTCATCGTCAGTCCGTGCCGGATATTCTCAAGCAATTGCTGAAAGAGCACCAGATCACATCGGACAGCAAATTCTATGCAGAGGAAGGCCATCACCCCGTGCGGGAATACACTACGCAAAAGCGAGAGTCGGCTTATGATTTCTGGTGCCGATTGGCGGCGGAAGAGGGGATTATTTTCTGGTTTGAGGAAGACAAATTTTTTTACAGCAATTCCCACCTCGGCATGCTGGCAGGCTTGTCCCTGACTTATAACGCACAGGCGGAAACGGATAACACGGACACGACGGTTTCCCAATGGCGTTACGGCGAATTTCTCTGCCCCGATGAGTTTACCCACAAAGACAATAATTTCCTGCGCCCGTCTTATCCTTTGCAGCATCAGGCCATGCTGGAACAGGGGCGCGGGCTGGGGGTGTTTGAAAGTTACGGGCGTTTCCAGTTGGATGCGGAGGGCAAACCGCTCTCTGGGTTGCGTCTGAACCAACTCAACAGCGGCAGCAAGATGGGTTCGGCCACCACTAACTGCATTCAGTTGCGGCCGGGCAAAATTTTTACCCTTAGCCGCCATCCGATTGCCGCCATGAATGATCGCTGGCAGGTGGTGAGCATCACGCATCACGGTGTGCAGCCCCAAGCGGACGGCGCTGCGGGGGAAGGGACAACATTGACCAATAGCCTCACGTTTATCCCGGGCTGGGATGACTGGCGTCCGCCGTATCGTTACAAACCAATGGCCGATGGGGATGAAGTGGCTATCGTGGTCGGGCCGGAAGGCGAGGAGATTTTCGTTAACGAACACGGCGCCATTAAAGTGCATTTCCACTGGAACCGTTACGACGAGCCGGGTGATGGCGCGTCCTGCTGGATCCGTGTAGCACAGGGCTGGAACGGGCATGGTTTTGGCTTTATGGCGATTCCCCGCATTGGTCAGGAAGTTATCGTGTCGTACCTCAATGGCGATATCGACCGACCAATAGTGACCGGCTGTACCTACAACGGCCGCAACCGCCCGCCGCTGGATTTACCGGCAGAGAAAACCCGCACCACGTTCAAAACCCATACCCATAAGGGCGAAGGGTTCAACGAACTGCGCTTTGAGGATGCAAAAGGCCGCGAAGAAGTCTATATCCACGGCCAGAAGGATTTTACTGCCCATATCGAAAATGACGTGCTCTGGCATATCAAGCACGACCAAAAACAGCGTATCGACAATAACCATTACATCGACATTCAGGCGGATGAACACTCGCAGGTGCAGGGCAGCCGTAAATACAGCACCGAAGGCGATGTTTCCCACCGCATTACTGGCTCGCAGCATATACAGGCCGGTGACGCACTGGTCAGTGAAAGTGCGCAGGAAACCCACGTCAAAAGCGGCGGCAAAATCGTGCTGGAAGCGGCAACGGAAATCAGCCTGAAAGTAGGAGGCGCGTTTATCAAAGTCACACCGGGCAGCATTCAGTCTTCCATGATTGATGTGGGGGCAGGCTCTGGCAGCAGCGGACGGGGTGTTTCACTGCAATTGCCGGAAGGCGTTCCGCCGCTGCCTGAAGTTAAATTTCCGGTCAAAAAATATTGTGCCTTGCAGGCGCAGGAAAGTGCTGCATGGGTGATCAAATCACCGGGAGGGAAATCATGACGGCAGCGGCTAATCATCCCTTCAGTTGGACTGCATGGTTCAGCGCGCCCGATAAAGCCCCGGTTTTTCTGATCGTCAATCAGCTTGCGGTGCCCAATCCCGTTGACATCTTTTATGCCAATGATTGGGTGGCGCAGGCCTTTCCGCTTTACAGCGGTACGCCGCTGGCGCACTTGATGGAGCAAGGGCCGTGGCTAATTCAGCCCAAAGCAGACAGCTTGTCTTCCCTTGGGCGTTTGCTGGATCGTCGGGCGCTCAGTGATGAAAGCTGGGGCTGGGCGTACCGTAGCGAGGTGGCTTGGCAGGCACAGTTACCGCATTGGCAGCGGCATCAATTCGCGACCCTGCGGGATGAACAGGTGGTCTTCCGCCTGATGGATACCCGCATTATTCGGGTATTGATGCCCGCCATGCAGCCAACGGACTGGACATCCCTGTTGAATCCGGTCACTGAAGTGATGCTTGACATGCCGACACCGACGATTTTCAGTCGCCCGGTAGGCTGCCCGATAAGCCAGATTGAGCGCCCTTTTGTACTGGAGCCGCACTTGATTACCGCGTGGGAACAGTCTGATTTGGCCCTGGAAGGCTACGCCCAGTCACTGGCCTATGAACTGTGGGAAGAGCAGGGCGAGCTGGCGATGAAACTGGATACACCGAGTGGCGCTTTGCCTCAACGTTTATTTTCTTGGCTGAAACACCGTCGTCAGCAAGGCTCCGGCCTTCAGGCGCTGACCTTTCATGACTTTCTGGCGGAAAGTGGCACTAACACTTCGCGTCTTAACCAAAAAGGACTTCATTGATGAGTAATACAGGAAGATTAGACTGCGTATCCTGCCATCAGGTTTTCAAGCATTGGCTGGAATTCCAACTGATCGACAATCAGGGCAAGCCGTTGGGCGGCATTCCTTATACCCTGAAAAGCTGGGATGGCATTGTGAAGGCCAATGGCGTGACCGACGGTCAGGGTGTTTTGCGGGAAGAGGATTTACCGCCGAAACCGATGATCCTGCACGTGGATGCGCAAAAATTAGCGGAACAGCTGATTGAGAAATCCCCAGCGGAGGCGGTGGCAACAGCAAAAGGCACAGGGGCTTATCACCAACTGGTGCCGGGGGAAATCAGTAACGCCACCCCGGAAGTGGAAGGCTGGACACAAGAAGCGCTGTTAGCTTCACGATACTACCCCGATCCCAGTTACCCCGGATTTATCGCGCGACCGAGTCATAACCGCCGACATGTATTGGAAATCGCCCGTATCGCTAAACCGGTCTTTGCCAAATCCTGTTTGCAACCGCCGGGTTGTACTGATGCTGGGACGGATATGGAGCCGCATAGCAACTTCGGGCAGATGCAAATCTACCACACCGTGCCGAATCCGAACGGGATAGGAACGGCAAACCAGGGTAAGAAGAATGACTCTGAACCGTTAATTTTCCAGGCGCTTGCCTGGGTGGGAAATCAGGTGTTCGGGCGCGCAGAAGCGCATCCGCTCATAGAAGTTGCTATGGTCGCGGGGCAACAGACAAATGCGGTTATCGTGGGAAGCGCTGCGGCGAAAGCAGCCAATCAGGGTAATGACGAACAGAACAAGGGATCACAACCGCTGTTATCCAAAAATGAGCGGCAAACACTGGAGGGAATTCAGTCCAGCCTGACTCGCGATTATCAGCTTGCCAGTGCGTCTGCAATGGCGTTAGGGATGATGTTACGGAACTGGGTGAATGGCGATGCTGATGATTTATACAGCCATGAACACTTAAAGAAAATTGCTGACAAAAAAGGCACGGCGGAAACACGGGTTCGTTACCGTTTTGTGGAGAATGCAGAAACAGGGCAGCTAACCGCAGTGGGATACCATACCGCTGAGAACGCAGGTATGGAGAAGGTTAAAGTCCGCCATGTGCAGTATAATAAATCTTTAAATCGGTATGAATTTTGGGAAGATGGGGCTTCATCGCCGACATTGGTCTGGTATCGGAATGCTACATCCGGTGGATTATCCCAGCAGGATATTGATAAATCGGTTCCACAAGATGCGACCGTCAATGTCAAAGTCGCCGTGCTGGATCCCCAAGCCACGGGCCAGACACCGGGATTGCCGATCCCCGAGGAAAAGGACTGGCGGGATGGTGCTTACGTCAACCCACAGCAAGATCCGAATGAAATTGGGGGAAACAGCACATCAACACCGATACCGGATGCAAGAGATAACGGGCCAACTAAGCTGACCACGCCTGCACCGGAGGAAAAGGATTTTCGCGATTATATTTTGATATTTCCTGTCGCAGATATTCCACCGATTTATGTTTATTTGAATAAAAGTAATGATACAGTCATTGAATACGTTAATCCTAGGGTTTTAATCAGCATACAGAATAGAAATGAAATGTCAGGCTCACAAATTAAGAGATATGTAAAGGATATGAAGAAAAATGGTTATGATATTGAATATCCAGTTGAAGTAGCTAATGTAAATGGAAAGATGATTATTATAGATGGGCATCATAGAGCTGAATCTGCAGTAAAAGCAGGTCTTAATAAAATACCTGTTAGAGTGATTAATGTTACAGATGAACAAGGTGATAATTTATTGATTCAGGCGGCTGAAGCGAGAGTGAGGTACTAATATATGAAAGCTATAATTGAGAAGAAAGATATTATTGATTTTATAAAATTACAGGAAAAATTATCTCGATTTTTTTTCGAAAGCTATCCAAAAGTGAAAGATTTTAATTGGTTATTGGATTTTCCAAAGCGTGGGAAAATTAAAATTGGTGATGAGTCATGGGATTTTGTTAAACATGGAAAAGGGATTAGGTTCACAAGAATAACACCTGAACCAACAGTAATTGTTGATATAAATAATTACATTAATAACCCTAGGGTAATTGACGTGTGGCGTTTATTAGAGTATTTCGAAAGAGATAGTATTGAGTTTGAAAAGGAATATATCCAAGGTGTTCTCGACAAGATGGTAGATTATGGTGAATTGAAGAAAATATATAAGTATGAGTATGAATTATTATAATGTTGTATAGTGTAGTTAATGTTTTGTGATTTTTTTATTAAAAAGTGATCACTGAGGTGATCACCAAGTGCAAATATTTCCTAATTGAAAGAGGTTGTTTAATTTAATAGACGCTAGCCTGCATTAGGTTGTTTTTAGGCGGCTTATATACTGAAATATCAGTAAGTTACTCTATTCAATATACTTTGTAATCGAATAATAATATTATCGCTTGGATTTAACTAATACGTGCAATTTCTGAAAAGGTAGTCAGTTGCTATAGTAAGAGTTTTTCTCGCCAAAGAAAAATTATGGCCATCCTCCCATTTTTGCAACACTAATTTTGATGAGTTTTTGGCTTGCTTAAATCTACCCGGCGCCACTATAGGTAAGGATATCCGCGTTTGATGAACCTTGAAATGTGCTCAGCTTCAAAGAACTACTTTTCTTTTTAGTTTTATCATTAGATCGATAGATCGTTTATGTCATTAATTATTAGTTCGTTGCAAAACATGTTGGGTAACATTTAAATTTGTTCACAATATACCATAAGCAGGCATTAATTAGCAGGATAGAATATGTATTATTCATTTAATGATGTAATAAAAGAAAGGCTACTGAGAAGTGGCTGGTATCCAAATAGGTCAATAAATATTGATAAATATTTATATGTACTAGAGGAACAAGGTTATTATGTTCATAATAATGCTATGAATTTTTTTCATAATTTAGGTGAAATAAAGATTGAGCATGAGGCTTATGCTGACCCCACAGATATAGATGTGAGTGATTTTACACCCACTAAACCGGCTGATTGCTTAGATCCATTGTGGGTAGAGCATTATGAAAGCATAATAGGAAATAAGTTATGCCCGATAGGTCTAGGTTTTTCTGAACACATGACATTTTTTCTATCTGAATCTGGTAGTTTTTATGGTGGATATGATGATTATTTTTGCTTAATAGGGAATGACGTTGAATCTGCACTGCAAAATTTATTTTTTGATCATGATTTTACACAACTAGAAAAATAAACCTCACTTTTACATCATATGTGGCTATATTTTAAAGTTAAAGGTAGCCATATTTATACTTTTACAGGCGATTTTTTTATTTTTCATTGTGTAATTTGCTTGAAAAGGAAAATGTATTCATAATATCCCATTACCAACAACTGTAAAGGATAGAGGCTATTTACCTGTCAAAATAGAAAATATATCAAATATGGCAATAATGATTATTAAATAATTTTAAAGTCATTGAAAAAAACGGGTTGTAGACAACGTTTAAAGGCTGCAAGATGAAGGTAAATCAGTGAAAGACGATCAAGGAAGACAATTAAGGGATTTGGGTAAGTATGATGCCATTTATGACATGTACCTTAGGGCTAAATCTGGAAACTAGATAAAATTTAAATGTTTTTAGCACAGGCTGAACTTAGAACTTATCCCGGAAGGAGTTTTGTCGCTTGTGAATCAGCCTCTTATTGACTTCCGTTTGGTGATGTTGAGTCATAAATTCCACCATTTTTTGGGCAGGTCTTAGATATCTGGATCGATTTACAGCCAGGGTTGCCAGATAACACAGTGGAAAAGGCCAAAAAATGACTTCAATGAATTCATGTTATTTCCTGGCACTGAACATAAATATGTGCTATCCAATTTACTGATAAAAAAGAAAATAATGATGGTTAATGATCATTTTTTCGCAAGGAATAGTGCTATCTTAACCGGCGTTGCCAATAGAGCTGTAATGCAGCTTGAAAGGCAACCGGCAGAGATTAAAACTGGCAAACAAGCCCGGTATGGGCGCAATTGTTCAGGTAACTATCCCAAAAACCCGCAGGGTAACGCTCAATTTCACTGTCTGCAACGATGGGCTTTTCCCATCTATAATGATTGAATCCCGCTTTTTTGATGGCAGTTACGTAACTTTCACGGCTCCAGCGATAACATGAGAAAGGATTTGGCGGTGTGGTAAGAAATTCTGCATGACAACGAAAACCATTTTGCCAGGGTTCTTCGCGCAAAAATCTTACTCCGTAGTTTTCGAAGTTTCCCTGTGTTAACTGATAATCCGGTGAAACCGTATAAGCGACTAATTTACCTGATGAGTTCAGGTGGTTAGCGGCAACCTGAAACATATTTTCGAGTTCTTCAGTCGATTGTGAGTAAGGGAATAAAAAAACAGCAACAATGATGTCAAATTTCCCGAATGATTCCATTTCACTGACATTCCGAACATGAAACTCGATGTTATCACCCGCTTGTTCAGATTTTTTTTTCGCAATAGCAATCATTCTCTCAGAGATATCGATACCAACGACGTTTATTGCCCCCCGGTGAAATAATTCACGACCAAAATAGCCGCAGCCACAGGCTAAATCCAGAACTGACTTTCCTTCAATGTCTCCGGCCATTTTGAGTATATTGGTAAGCTCTGTCTGCCGTTGGGGAACTGAGTTGTATAACGATTCATAAGAATCACCAATATAATCATATTGTGTTTTTTCTTTCATTTTGCTACCTGATAAAAATAAGATTTTACATTGTGATTAAAAAATAAAGCATTAAATAAAAATCAGTTATAATTATTTTAATTGTACTTCCAAAGCGTCAATCTGATATTCATATATTTTTTATTAGCGGAGTATCAAAATGACGGCTACGATAGCCGTTGTTTGTCGATATTGAGGTCAAATTGAATCGGTACGTAAAGATGGAACAGGCAAAGCGGGATTTTCTCGTTATTAGAGGTTACATTCATTTACTTCGTTCATAACGATGTTGCACTTATTATGTGAATGCAAGCAACACTATTATTTGCTTTAACCAACTCTATAAAGGTCACATTGAAAATGACAGGATATACCGAAAAGAGTGGTTTTGGTTATATTGCAAGAGTTGCAATAAGCACCACATAATATTTAACACGCTTTAATTCCATATGGAATATTCCTTTATTACAAGGTTTACTATCTGAGTCGTAAACCTTTCTCCGAGTGAAAAAACAATATCACTCATCCAGCAGCGATAACGCGAATTTTACAGCGCTAATCAATTTATCTGCATCCTGCCGATTGTTGTAAGGCATAAAGGATGTGCGCAGGCAGCCGTTTATTCCAAGGGCATCCAGTAATGGCTGAGCACAATGCTGGCCTGAGCGCAGGGAGATGTTTTGTTCTGCAATCAATGTTGCCAAGTCATTGTGGTGTATTCCAGCGATATTGAAAGACAATAAGCTGGAACCTGCCGCACGGTAGCTGATAAAACCCGGCAGGGAACTGAGTTGCTGTTCGGTGTAATCCGTCAGGCCAATGGCGTGGGATTCAGCGAGCTGGATATCAACGGTTTTCAGCCATTCAAGTGTTGCCGCAAAGCTGATTACGCCAGCAACATTGGGGGTGCCCGCTTCAAAACGGTAAGGCACCGCTTCCGGTGTAAAGCCCTCGAATGAAACTTGAGTCAGCATTTTTCCGCCTCCGTGCCACGGAGACATTGCATTCAGCAATTCACTTTTGCCGTACAGCACCCCCACACCATTCGGCCCATACAACTTGTGCGCAGAGAAGGCATAAAAATCGATATCCAGTTGCTGCATGTCGACGGGAGCGTGCACGATCCCCTGAGCGCCATCAACCACTACCCGGCAATCATATTGGTGGGCGAGTGCGGTAACTTGAGCCAGGTTTACCGTCGCACCGGTGACATTCGACATCTGGCTGATGGCAACCAACTGGCTTTTTTCGTTCAGTAATGTTGCGAGAGTGTCGATTTCTGGCTGGTATTGATCGCCAATCGGCCATTTTACGATTTTTGCCCCAGTTTGTTCTGCCAGAATCAGCCACGGCAATAAGTTGGAGTGATGCTCCTGTTCGCTGACAATAATCTCATCACCTACATTCAGACGAGGGCGAAAATAACTTTGCGCAATCAGGTTAATGGACTCCGTGGTGCCTTTTGTCCAGACGATATCTTCAGGCAATGACGCATTGATTAATTCCGCGACCAAAGCACGTGCTTGTTCATAACGGGCTGTCATAGCCTGTGCTGTCGCATGTTGGCTGCGATGAACGGTTGCACTGTGGTTTTGGTAGTAGTGCTGGCTTGCTTCAATCATACATAATGGTTTTAATGCTGTGGCTGCACTGTCCAGAAATGTCGTCGAATGTTGCAGGGCCGGAAATTGTGCGCGGAATTTTTCTGAGTCAAAGGCTTTCATAAATGATGTTAATTTAATCGTTGTGTGATAAAGAATAAGTTTTTCTTTAACCAAGTAAGAAGGGATTCTACAGGAAAGTTGAGAAAAAAAGCACCGCAAATGCGGTGCATTAAAAAAATCACTATGGACAGACAGGGTAAATGTACAGGAAGTGAAAAAAAACAGTAGCTTAAGCTACAAAGTCTGGTATTCCCAGACAACTTGCAAACACAACATCACAACCACAAAGCCAAAAGTTTCAATGTATTGCTACAGTGAGACTTTTCGTTCCGGCTTAGGAAGTGCGCACACTATAGGGATTTGCTGGTATATCATCAATGGACAAATTATAATGATTCGGATTATAAAAACTAATACCTGGATGAAAAGAGTTACCGGTATCGTCACCACCATATAAGAAAAGCACATGTCCAAACGTTTACCTCCACTCAATGCGTTACGCGTTTTTGATGCTGCTGCCCGCCATTTAAGTTTTACTAAGGCGGCAGAGGAATTATTTGTGACTCAGGCCGCTGTTAGCCATCAGATGAAAAGTCTGGAAGATTTTCTGGGGTTAAAGCTTTTTCGTCGCCGTAATCGTTCATTGCTTTTGACGGAAGACGGGCAGAGTTATTATCTCGATATCAAAGAAATTTTTACCGCTATCAATGATGCCACCCGTAAACTTCAAGCACGTAGTGCCAAGGGGGCGTTGACGGTCAGCTTATCCCCCAGTTTTGCCATTCAGTGGCTGGTGCCCAGGCTTTCTGGCTTTAATCAGAGCTTTCCGGGGATTGATGTCAGGATCCAAGCGGTGGATCGGGAAGAAGATAAACTGGCAGATGATGTCGATGTTGCCATTTTTTATGGCCGGGGAAATTGGCCGGGCATGCGGACAGATCGCCTTTACCCCGAATATTTATTGCCTGTTTGTTCTCCGGCGTTATTGACGGGAGATCGCCCGCTGAAAACACCTGCTGATCTCGCCAATCATACTTTATTGCACGATTCTTCTCGGCGTGACTGGCAGGCTTATGTTCGCCAACTTGATATGCAGCAGCAGATCAATGTGCAGCAAGGGCCGATATTCAGCCACAGCTCAATGGTGATTCAGGCGGCCGTACATGGTCAGGGGGTTGCGTTGGCCAATAATGTTATGGCACAAAATGAAATTGATGCCGGGCGTCTTGTTTGCCCATTTAATGATGTTTTGGTCAGCAAAAATGCCTTTTATTTGGTTTGTCATGATAATCAGGCAGAATTGGGCAAGATTGCGGCGTTTCGGAAATGGATCTTGACGCAAGCCGCGTCTGAACAAGAAAGGTTAGGATTTATCACTCAATATATCCAATAACGGGCAACCAGAAACAGGAGTTATGTGTGAACAGTCGAGCCATGCTTATTTTTGTGGGTATCAGCGGTTTTTTCTATGTGGCCTTGGGGGCGATGGGGACGCATATGCTGGCGTCTATCCTGACGCCCCGCCAAATGGAATGGATCCATACCGGTTTGCAATATCAAGGGCTGCATACGCTTGCCATGATGGCATTGGCAGCATTGCTGATGCGTCAGCCTGTGACGCCATTTGGTTGGAGTGGCATTTTTTTCACAGCGGGAATTGTGTTGTTCAGTGGCAGTCTTTATTGTCTGGCCTTTTTACCGTTAAAATTTTTAGTCTATTTAACACCAATTGGTGGGCTGAGTTTTCTCATTGGTTGGTTATGTGTATTAATTGGCGCTCTGCGTCTAAGGAAATCGGCGCTTAGCCATGAATAAAGTTGCTTTATATTGCCGCCCGGGTTTTGAAAAAGAGTGTGCGGCAGAAATTACCGATAAAGCGGGCAAGAAAGAGATCTACGGCTTTGCCCGCGTGAAAGAAAACAGCGGATATGTGCTGTTTGAATGTTATCAGGTTGAAGATGCGGATCGTTTGATCCGTGAGATCCCGTTCAGCGAGTTGATTTTTGCCCGCCAAATGTTGGTTGTGGGCGAGCTGCTAAAAGATTTGCCGCAGGAAGATCGTATCACTCCGATTATGGGGATGTTGGCTGGTGTGATTGAACGCGCGGGTGATCTGCGTGTAGAAGTGCCGGATACGAATGAAAGTAAAGAATTAATGAAATTCTGCCGTAAATTTACGGTTCCATTGCGCAATGCGATGCGTCAGGAAAAACTGTTGCTTGCCAAGGAAAGCCCTAACCGCCCAGTCATTCATGTTTTCTTTATTGCTCCGGGTTGCTGTTATGTGGGTTATTCCTACAGTAATAATAACTCCAGATTCTATATGGGTATTCCTCGCCTGAAGTTTCCATCTGATGCGCCAAGCCGCTCAACGCTGAAACTTGAAGAAGCATTTCATGTTTTTATCCCTTATGACGAATGGGAAGAGCGTCTGGACAGTGGCTTGCGGGCTGTCGATCTCGGCGCGTGTCCGGGCGGGTGGACTTATCAACTGGTGAAACGCGGTATGTTGGTTCAGGCGATAGATAATGGCCCCATGGCTGATAGCTTGATGGATACCGGGCAGGTGAAGCATCACCGTGTAGATGGTTTCAAATTTGAGCCAGCCACCAAAAATGTTTATTGGTTAGTGTGCGATATGGTTGAGAAGCCGGCCAAAGTTGCCCAATTAATGACAGATTGGTTGGTAAAAAGCTGGTGCCGTGAGGCGATTTTCAATCTGAAATTGCCAATGAAGAAGCGCTACGAGGAAGTCGACCATATTTTGCAGAAAATAGAACAGCAACTGAAAGAAAATGGCGTGAATGCGCAGATTCAGGCGAAACATTTGTATCACGATCGTGAAGAGATCACGGTACATGTTCGCCGTATTTGGTCTGTGTATGCGCATGAGCGGGATTTTTGATTTATTCCCGTTATTCCCGTCGTCTTTCGAGTTGCCTCTTTGTTGGCTGCGCTCGTTCACCCCGGTCACCGTTTTTATTAACATACGGTTATCTATGCTCCCGGGGATTATGAGAGGCTCCGGCCTCTCGACCTTTGGCTGTTAAAATTCGTTCCCGACGAATTTGTCACTCCCTTGCCGCCTCGACGCAATTCGAAATCCATAGGAAATATGTCGTCGTCTTTCAAGTCGCCTAAAAAAAGCACAAATTGATCAAAGGAAAAAGGTAATAAATTATTCTGTCCTAAGATCAATTCATAGTAGATAAAAACAGTATTATTCAATATTGAATAATACTGTTTTTTTGTTATCAAAAAAAATCATTTAATAAATAATAATTAGTTTATTAAAGCAAATTTGTTCAATCTGTATTCTAAAAAGATATATCAATTATTTTTACACGGGCTGTAACTAGCGCTATTTTGTTCTGGAGTTTTATTCCCGAGAGTCTCTTGGAAAGAATTAAAAACTCTTGTTCCCGTTATTATAAATATTTCGGGGTAAGTACGTTCGTCTTGTTTTTACAGGAGATTTATATGACCTCAAAGAAAAAATATACCTATGTGGGGTTATCTGATTCGCATTTCACCCAGGATGTAAACGCATTACTCACAGCCTACGTTCCGAATTATGATCCTACTATTCGTGTTGCTCATAAGCCTTTAGGAGATAATGCCCCTAATGAACTTGTGAGAACTAATTTCCATTGGGAGGGCAAAATAGGCTCTTCCGGCACGCTTGAATTGTCGTACCATTTTTTAAAGTCAGCCCCTGCTATCATGCCCCGTTTTAATATTAGTGGATTCAGTTCATTTAATGGGGATCAAAAAGAAGCAGCGCGACTTTCTTTACAATCTTGGTCTGATATTGCCAATGTGAAATTTACGGAAGTCAATAAATTGTCGGATGCTGATATTACTTTTGGCTTCTTTGACTATAGCAAGACTGGGGATTATGCATTCGCGACTTTACCAAGAGGACAGAGTAAAACGTATTCTTGGTATAACTCTGACAGTGGTACTTTCAGGCAGAATGATATTGGCGTAAATGGTTATGGACGCCAGACATTCGTCCATGAAATTGGCCATACTTTAGGGCTGGAACACCCTGCCGATTATGATGCTTCCGATAAAGTCAGGCCGACATACATGAATGTCGCTGAGTATTTCGAAGACAGCCGTGCTTATACAGTCATGAGCTATTTTCAGGAGCGCTATACCGGCCAGGATTACAAAGGCAATTTCTCATCTGCCCCATTATTGAATGATATCTCTGCCATTCAAGAGTTATATGGCGCTAATATGGAAACCCGCAAAGGTGATACCGTCTACGGTTTCAATTCCAATACTGACCGCGACTTCATGACCGCAACCAGTGCGAACAGCAAGCTCATATTCAGTGTCTGGGATGCCGGCGGTGAAGATACATTCGATTTCTCCGGTTTTACTCAAAACCAGCGTATCAATCTGAATGCAGGTTCGTTTTCTGATGTCGGCGGCCTGAAAGGCAATGTATCTATTGCCCGCGGTGTCGTGATTGAGAACGCAATCGGTGGCAGTGGTGACGACATTCTGGTCGGCAACAGCGCCGATAACATCCTGAAAGGTGGCGCAGGTGATGACGTTATTTACGGCGGCTTAGGCGGTGATCACCTCTGGGGCGGCGAAGGCAGAGATACGTTTGTCTATCTGAGCGGTAAAGAGTCACTGAAAAGTAACCCAGACTGGATCCACGACTTCACTTCCGGTGAAGACAAAATAGACCTGTCTCAGTTTAACTTCGGTAGTCGCGGTGATCTCAAATTTGTTGATTCGTTTTCAGGTCAGGCTGGTGAAGTGCTGCTGGCTTATGATAAAGCGAATCATGCGACAGATTTGTCCATCAGCCTCGGCGGTGATATGGGCCACAATGATTTTCTGGTGAAAGTTGTTGGACAGCCGTTGACGGAAGCCGATTTTATCGTTTGATAATGTCATCACGGTAATTGAATACTGCCGTACTGTCTTATGCATTATTTATACATTACTGTTTGCGCATATTGTTTGTGCGTATTGCCTGTACGTATTGTTTTATGTATTGCTTTGAATTTTCGGCAGTATTATTCCCGATGGATGTTAAATCACATCGTAAAGGAGATAACCGTGTTATATCGATTTCGGTGGATAATTTTATCTTTATTTTTTGCTGGAGGATGTATGGCTAGTAGTTTGAGACTCCCACCTGCGGATGAATTAAAAGGATTGTGGCAACTGACGGATGGTCATCAGGTATGCAATATTGAATTGACTGATGCCCGCTTGCCAGAAGGCTCTATTTGGTCGCTGAAAAGTGACTCTTGTGTCACCGCTTTGATTGGGCAGGCGGTTGAAGGATGGCGCCCGACGCCTGACGGGCTGACATTGACCGATGATGACGGCAATAGTCTGGCTTTCTTTGCTCATGAATCTGAACAATGGGTTGCCTACCTCACTGATGGCAGGGAATTGGTGATGACCTTCAGCGGTGCTGCGAATGCAGTGACGAAATAGAAAATAATAATAAAGGGATTGCTGTGAACTTACGCTTTCCGAAGGATGAAATTACGGATGTTATCCGTGCACGCAGCAAAGTGTTCTGGACTGTTGGCTTATTTACCGCATTTATCAATATGTTAATGCTGGTTCCCTCTATCTATATGCTGCAAGTGTATGATCGGGTATTGCCATCCGGTAATGAAATGACTTTGTTGATGCTGACACTTATTACGCTTGGCATGTTTGCCATCATGGGCGGGCTGGAATATATCCGAAGTCAGGTGGTCATCCGCATTGGCAATCAGTTTGATATGTGCCTGAATCAGCGGGTTTATACTGCATCCTATGAATCCAATCTAAAAAGTGGTTCGACAGATGCCGGGCAGATGCTCAATGATTTGGCAACCATCCGCCAGTTCCTGACGGGCAATGCACTGTTTGCTTTCTTTGATGCACCTTGGTTCCCCGTTTACCTGTTTGTCATTTTTCTGTTCAGCCCGTATTTGGGATTGTTGGCTCTGGTCGGTGCCATCATCCTGATTGCTTTGGCAGTGTTGAATCAGTGGTTATCTCAGGCTCCTTTGGCGGAAGCGAGCAATCTCTCTTTACGTTCAGCAAATTTAGCCAGTACTAATTTGCGCAATGCGGAAGTCATTGAGGCGTTGGGAATGTTGCCGACATTGCGCCAGCGCTGGTTCAGCTTGCATGAGCGCTTTCTCAATTTTCAACGGATCGCCAGTGAACGGTCGGCCTCTATTGCCGCTTTGACCAAAACCGTGCGTCTGTCTTTGCAATCATTGATTCTGGGGCTGGGGGGCTGGTTGGCCATTGAGGGAAACATTACGCCGGGAATGATGATTGCCGGTTCAATTTTGATGGGGCGGGCGTTGTCCCCGATTGAGCAATTGATACAGGCATGGAAGAGCTGGAGCGCCGCCCGTCTTTCTTGGCAACGGTTAGATAAGTTATTGCAGGCCCAGCCAGTACGCCAGAGCGGTATGTCATTGCCGCCTCCCAAGGGAATGCTGCGCTTGGAGAAAGTATCTGCGGTTCCGCCCGGTAAAACGCCATCCAGTAAGGCATTGGCTGCCCAATCATCAAAAAATAACCAATATGTTTTGCAGGATATCAGTTTTGCCTTGGAGTCAGGTGATGTTCTGGGGGTAATTGGCCCGAGCGCATCCGGGAAATCTACGCTGGCCCGTTTGCTGGTTGGTGTTTGGCCCGCGCAAGATGGTGTGGTACGGCTTGATGATGCCGATATTTACCAATGGAACAAAGATGAGCTGGGGGCATTCATTGGCTATCTGCCTCAGGATGTTGAGCTATTTGGCGGCACGATTGCTGAGAATATCGCACGTTTTAATCATGTTGTTCCTGAGAAGGTCATCGAAGCGGCGAAAAAAGCGGGTGTCCATGAGTTGGTGCTCAATCTTGAACAGGGGTATGACACGGTGATTGGCGCTGGTGGCATGGGACTGTCTGGTGGGCAAAAACAGCGGATCGGGCTGGCGCGCGCTTTATATGGCAATCCGTCGCTGGTGGTTTTGGATGAGCCTAACTCGAATCTGGATGATATTGGTGAGAAAGCATTGAGCCATGCAATAGCCCAATTGCGGGAACAGAATAAAACGGTGGTGGTCATCACACATCGCCCTTCATTGCTTTCGCAAACAAATAAGGTTTTGTTGCTGGTGCAGGGAAAAATGAAAATGTTTGGCCCTTCTCAACAAGTTATGGCGGCCTTGTCTCAGCCTCAGGTGCCTTTGTCTACACCAGCAAAATCGGCCGAACATGCTTAGTAACAGGGTTCAGCCATATTTTATGCCTCATGGATTTCTTGGGATATTTTCTATCTGGGAGTAAAGATGCCCTATCAGATTAACGCAAAAGATGCCCAAAACGAGGCATCGGGATTATTGCCGCTGGATGCGAATCGTTACCTGCGAATAGGCTGGCTGATTATTGGTATTGGTATTTTGGGTTTTTTCCTGTGGGCCGGGTTTGCGCCGCTTGATAAAGGTGTCGCTTCTTCCGGCACCGTGGTGGTGGATGGCAACCGTAAAACGGTTCAATCGCCGGTAAATGGCATTATCAGGCAAATTCAGGTGCAAGAAGGGGAGCAAGTCAAGGCCGGGCAGGTTTTGGTGCAGCTTAGCCAGGTACAGGTTAACGCGCAGATTGATTCCCTCAAGCAACAACTTTATACCACACTGGCAACGGAAGCTCGGTTGTTGGCGGAGCAGCAAGGCTCGGAGACCATAGTTTTTCCCGCCACATTGTTGGCTCAACAATCGGAACCCCGCATTCAAGATATTTTGGCATTGCAGAAACAGCTTTTTCTGGCTCGTCGCGAAATGCTGCGCAGCGACTTGGCCGGGATGCAGCAGACTGAAGAGGGGATGAATTTCCAGATCAAAGGATTGCGGGAAGCGTTGCTAAGCAAGCAGCAACAGCAGGCATCACTCAAAGAGCAGGTGACAAATTTACGGCCTTTGACAGAGGAAGGCTATTTTCCTCGTAACCGTTATCTGGAATTACAGCGTAATCAAAGCGAGTTAAGCGGCAGTATGGCTGAGATGGCCGGACGAATGGGCCAGCTTGAAAAGCAACGGCAAGAGACGAAGCAGCGGGTGATTCAGCGTCAAGCCGATTATCAGCGTGAAGTGCGCAGCCAACTGTCGGATGTTCAGGTATTGGCTAATGAGCTGCAAAATAAGCTGGATACAGCTCAGTTCGACTTGTCACACACCTCCATCCTTGCTCCGACGGACGGCTCAGTAGTTGGATTGGCTGTATTTACCCAAGGGGGAGTCGTTGCCTCCGGTGAAAAGCTGATGGAAATTCTGCCAAGCCAGAGTGCCTTGGAGGTGGAAGCGCGTTTGATGGTCAATATGATTGATAAAGTTATTGTGGGGCAGAACGTTGATTTGATGTTCACGGCATTCAATCAGAGCCGGACGCCGAAAGTGACGGGGAAAGTTGCGGTGGTTTCTGCTGACCGTTTGGTCGATGCCATCACAAGGGAACCTTATTATCAGATGCGATTGCGGGTTAGTCCTGAAGGCATGGAAAAGCTGGCGGGTTTAAACATTAAACCGGGAATGCCCGTTGAAGTGTTTGTGAAAACCGGTTCACGTTCTTTATTAAGTTACTTGTTCAAGCCATTGGTGGATAGGGCATCGACTTCGCTGATTGAGGAGTAATAGGGATGTTGATATATCACGGTATAACTTATAGGCAAATTCTGTTATTGCTCTCAGTTTTGCTGAGATGGCCTTTGGTGCTTTTTTTGGCATTGTCTTTTGTATGTTCCGGCTCTGCCAGTGCGCTTTCTTTAACAGAAGTTTATGCGCTGGCTTTGCAAAACGATCCTACATTTCAGGCCGCCATTAAAGAACAAGAAGCCGGGCAGGAGGAGAAAAATCTGGGCTTGGCAGAATTGTTGCCGAAGCTGTCATTCAGCTACCAAAATGCGCCAAAAAATTGGCAGACGATGGAGTCTAAGTCTGAGGATTGGCGGGGCAGAATTGTCCACAATAAGCGTGATCGCCAATATGATAGCTATAGCAGTTCGATTATCCTGACCCAGCCTTTGATTGATTTCGAAGCATGGACGCGTTATCGGATCCGGCAGGCATATACTTTAATGAGCGACGCCCGTTTTCGGTCGGATAGCCAGCAATTGGCCGTCAGGGTTGTGAACAATTATGTGGCTGTGGCTTATGCGCAAGATAAATTGGCCCAAGTTACCCAGCAGCGGATTGCCTATGAGGAGCAACTGGAGCGCAATCAAAAACTGTTTTCCTCTGGTGAGGGGACTCGCACCGACGTGGCAGAAACTCAGGCTCGTTACAGCCAGATTTTGGCCGATGAATTGACCATACAAGATGAGCTGGATGCTGCCATCCGTGATTTGCAGGCATTGATTGGCATGCCATTGCCGGCGGATCTGCCTGTTAATCGTCTACCCAATACCCCGCAATTTAAAACCATCAAACTCTCTCTGGACAATTATCAGGATTGGGAACAGATGGCACTGCGGCATAATCCTCTGCTGGCAGTAGCCAGACAGAAAGTGGATGTGGCGTATCAGGATATTGAACGCAATCGGGCGGGATATTTACCGAAGCTGGAAGTGTATGCTTCCCATAGCGAAAATAAATCCAGCAGCGATTACAGTATTGACCAAAAATACCGGACAGATTCAATTGGCTTGCGCGTTTCCATGAATATTTATAATGGGGGTGGCACGGCGGCGGCACTGCGTCAGTCAGCTGCAAATTATGGCAAGATCAAGTATGAACTGGATGCACAGACGGGAGAAACCCTGAATTCACTGCGGCGCAATTATAATGCCTGCGTGAATGGAGAGAAACGGATACGCGCCTATGAAACAGCGGTGGAAGCGGCTGTTTTACAGGTCAAAGCAACACAAAAAAGCGTTGCGCTGGGCCAGCGGGTCAATGTTGACATTCTCAATGCTGAACAACAACTGTACACCGCCCGCCGTGAACTGTCCCAGGCAAAATATGCTTATATGAAAGCATGGGTTGGACTATTGAATGAATCCGGCCAATTAAAGGGTGAACATATTAAGTTAATTGCTGATTATTTTGGTTAAGGTGATTGGGTTCTTATCGCGATAAGATTATAAATAATCAGAAGCAGCATATTTGATTATCAGGAGATAATTATGTGTTGATCAATGTATCAGTTTGAAATGTTAATATTGTTCTTTAACTCTTTGGTTTAAGAGAAAGGCGATGTTGTGGGTAATAAAAATAGAATAATAATTCTATTTTTATTTGCTTTTCTTTTGGTATTTAGATTCAGCGCCTCTGCACATAAGGCCTGCTCCAGCGTTTGCCGGGCGAACTGGGATTTAGATGAACTGAATGCGAATCTGGATGATATAGGGGAAATTTTTAAACCGCGACACTTTTTGTGGGAGCCATAGGAAAATAAATTATCAATAAAGATTAAACAAAGAATTAAATAATATGTCACTTACCTTAATGCGGGCTAAACTTTTATTATATTTTCGAACTATTTTACGTATTTTAGGTTCTGGTGTTTATCAGGTATTTGTAGTTATAGTTCGTTGTTGGAAAAATATTAGTGTACATAATGTGATAATTCTTATAAATAAGAATGCATTTAATATTTTAAATATTATTTTTTAGGGGGATAATATGCCCATATTGCACAGTAATGATTTAAGTAATGAAAGATCAGATTCTGATACGGTTAAGAGATTAAAAAAGTATTTGTATTATTATGATCTAGATGAGCATCCAGAAATCAATAAATTTAACAAGCCAGTATTTGGTGATAACGCTTTTAAAGAACTTCTGAGAGGGAAGTTTTATTGGGGAGATAAAAGAAATGAAAGCCCTTCTGATATTGAATTTAAATATTTTGTATTAACATCAAACTCTAAAGATATTAATGATGATTTAGTGAAAGAGGCTATGAAAAAAGCTAGGGTGGCAGAGCTTGCAACTATTAATATGAATATAAAGAACGCCTTGGATAACTCTTACAAGGCATGGTCTAAAGTGGCAAATATTTATTTTACTGAGGTTTTGGATTATAATAAAGCCGATCTTGTTGTCGGATTTTATAGTAAAAATATAGGTAAAACAGACCTTAATCCATTCACTCGTTATCCTAATGAAAAAAATTATAAATCCCACACATGGTTCAATATTAATAATAGTAAATTTTCAGATCCAGAATATCTTGAAGTTAATAGAGATATAAGGAAGGCATTTACTCATGAAATTGGGCATCAGTTATGTTTATCTCACCCTTCTAGATATGATGTTGCTGATAAAGAGAAACCAACTTATGAGAAAAAAGCATCACACTTCGAGGATTCTTTCGCCTATAGTGTCATGAGTTATTTCAGTGAGTCGAATACTGGACAAGATTTTAAGGGATTTTTGCCATCATGTCCTATGATGGATGATATCGCAGCCGTTCAAGAGCTATATGGCATTAAAAAAAGTACTAATTCGATTAAGATAATATATGGCTTCAATTCCAATACAGGGCTGGACTATACAACTGCAATGCATGAAGATAGTAAATTGCTCTTTTGCGCTTGTTCTCCCATTGGAGATAATGTAATTAATACTTTTGATTTTTCTGTTTTTAAACAGGATCAAGTCATTAATTTGCATGAAGCTGCTTTTTCTGATGTTGGGGGTTTGCAAGGGAACGTCTCAATTTCCCGTGGATGTATTATTGATGCTGCGATTGGAGGTGAGGGAAACGATATCATTATCGGTAATAACTTTGGAAATCGGCTGGAAGGTACAGCAGGTGATAATATTTTCTATACTAGTTTTGGTGGGCATACAGCCTTATATCCAGGAACTGGGAAAAATACTTTCGTTTATTTGTCTGGTAATCAATCAGTAAACGATGATTATGATATTATTTATTATTTTAAAACAGGTATAGATAAAGTCGATTTGTCAGCTTTTGATTTTGGTGGTGGAAAAAGAAAAGTTAGATTTGTGGATGGTGATACTTTTGATCAGCCAGGCGAAGCATATTTAATTTTTGAAAACAACCTTAATTCAACAACATTATTTATTACGTTAGAAAAAGGCATGCTCAGTGATAAATTTAAGCTCGTATTTTTGTATTCAACAGATATAACTGAAGCAGATTTTATCCTCTGATTCAGTTTGAGGTTTATTTTTCAATTTGCAGCGTTGTTGGCGGCACTCACTCTTATAAGCATACGGTTATCTATGCTTCCGGGGATGACTGAAAGGCTTCTGGCTCTCGACTTCTGGTCAGCCTTTGGTTGAGTAAATTCGTTCCCTTGCCGTCACGCTGCATCTTGAAATCCATTGGGGATCGAGCAGTATCTGAATCCTCACGCTATAGGGGAGCCAGAAACTTCTCGTTATACATGAGTCAATCTAAGTTGCTGCAAATTTCCCTGTAGTGATAAATCGGTTCTTAGCGAAGCAACTTCACGGCTGATATAGGCCATTTCTTTGTGGGAAACTAATTTTTTGCGCCATTTGTCTGGCTGGGTTTCCAAATTCTGAAATAGATTATCCAGCGAACCCGCTTGCTGTAGCAAGGTTGACGCAGTTTTGGGGCCGATGCCTTGCACGCCGGGTATTTTGCTGCTGCTGATACCTGCAAGCCCCCAATAATCGGGGAGCTGATTAGGGAGAACGCCGAACTCTTGCTGAACAAAAGGTAAATCCAGCCAGCGTTTTTGGAAGTAATCGCGGATTTGGATATTGGGAGAGAGAAGCTGGCAGTAGCCTTTATCCGTGGAAACAATGGTGACACGGTGCCCGGTATTGGCGACTTTTATTGCCAAGGTTGCCGCCAAGTCATCGGCTTCATGCCCTTCTGCATGCCAGCACGCGACTCCCAATTCATTAAAGGCTTGCTTGATCAGCGGCATTTCTTGTTGCAGATTGTCCGGCATGGCAGAGCGGCCGGCTTTATAGTCAGGAAGAAGGTTATGGCGCCAGCTATGGCTGCGATCATCTTCATCAAACACGGCAACGGCATGGGTTGGCGAAGCGTGGGTGATTAATTGCTTTAATGCATGTTCACAGGCCGGGATGCAAGGGCTGCCCTGCACTGCATGGATGCGCCGGATTAGATTCAGGGCGTCTACAATCAAAAGATGTATCATGGTCGTTTGCTCCATCCGTGGATGTATTCCTTGGCTTCAGCCTCATTATACACTTCGTCTTTCAAGCTGCCTCTTTGTTGGCTGTGCTCACTCACCCCAGTCACATAATTATCTATGTTCCCGGGGATGCTCTTCCTCGCCGCCGCGATGCAACCTGAAACCCATTGTGTATAGATATTGATGAGTAAAGGTATCTGAGATTTATTTGATTATCTCATAACATGGTTCATAGGCAGTGCCACCCGGAAGTTTCATGCGATCTTGCTCGACAAAATTTTTCAATAAATTATCCATTCGCCGCATGAGGCTGGCATCACCGTGGATTTTGAATGCACCATGCTCTTCGATGGCATGAATGCCGACTTCTTTTACATTACCGGCTACGATACCTGAGAATGCCCGTCTCAAGGCTGACGCGAGTTTTTCGGGTGACTGATTTGGATATAAGTTCAGATCAGCCATATTGTCATGGGTTGGCTCAAATGGAGATTGTAAATCGGAGTTGATTTTAATCGACCAGTTGAAGCTGTATGCATCTCCTGTAGCCCGGCGGCTTTCTTTGACGCCCGGCATGGCCCGTTTCATGATCCGTGCCACTTCTGACGGATCGTCCACAATAATGCGGTAGTACTGGCGAGCCTGCTCTCCCAGCGTATTGACGACGAATTCATCCAGAACATGGAAATAATCAGCACTCTCTTTTGGCCCCGTTAAAACCAGCGGAAGAACTTGGTCTTTATTTTCTGGGTTCATCATGATTGACAGTAAATACAGCAACTCTTCAGCCGTTCCCACCCCGCCCGGAAAAATAATAATGCCGTGGGCGAGACGGACAAATGCCTCCAGACGCTTTTCGATATCCGGCATGATGATCAGTTCATTCACCAAGGGATTGGGAGGTTCTGCCGCGATGATGGAAGGCTCTGTAATGCCGACAAAACGGCTCTTCCGGTAATTTTGCTGGGCATGCCCTACTGCTGCTCCCTTCATGGGAGCTTCCATTGCACCTGGCCCGCACCCCGTGCAAATATTCAGTTCACGCAGCCCCAGCTCATTTCCTACTTTGCGTCCATACTGGTATTCGTGTTCATTGATGGAGTGCCCTCCCCAACAGACGATCATATTGGGATCTTCTGCGATATGCAGCGCCTTGGCATTACGCAGGATAGAGAAAATGGTGCTGGTGATATGCATACCATTTTCTAAATTCAGGGTATGTGTTTTTTCTCCATTCATAATTTGAGCATGAACGAACAAAATATCCCGCAGGACGGCAAATAAGTTTGCTTGCAGGGAGCGGATGATTTTACCATCGACGAACGCTTCTTCTGGCGGATTGACCAGCTCCAGCTTGACGCCGCGCTCCCGGCGAAGCACGTTGATATCAAAGTCCTCGTGTTTTAAGAGTAATTCTTTACTGTTATCTGTTTGACTACCAGAGTTAAGTACAGCCAGTGAACAGTTGCGGAACAGGCGGTATAGATCACTGCTTGCTGTACGCTTAAGCATATCTACTTCAAGTTGTGAGAGTAGATCCATTGACCCTAATGGGTTTACATGTGTAATCAATTAAAACTCCTTTGCCCCTTAGGTTATTGGCGGGCCAATCTTCCGGTTGCAGGCGTAAACGCTTCGTTGCTGCGCCACGGGTTGATATCCAACCCTCCGCGGCGGGTATAGCGCGCATAAACAGTGAGTTTTTCAGGGGCGCACAGCATCATTAAATCGTTGAAAATCCGCTCGACACATTGTTCATGAAATTCGTTGTGGTGGCGGAAAGAGACTAAATAGCGCAATAATTTTTCTTGATCGATTTTTGCTCCTTTATAGTGGATCATAACGGAGCCCCAATCTGGTTGATGGGTTATCAGACAATTCGATTTTAATAAATGGCTGACCAATGTTTCTTCAACGACAGGGCCGGTTGCTGCGTTATTAAGATAATCACGATTGAATTGATATTCATTGATTTCAATGTCCTGATTATCGATGCATTCTCCGGCAAATTCGGCAATGGGTTGTTGGTTAAAGCTGTGCAGGGGATGTAAAACCACATCGATATTACCGTTGGCACAGACGGATAAATCTTGCTGCAATGTTTTTTGTACAGTCTCCCAATCAGCAAAGCGAGTTTGGTTAAAACTGTTCAGGTAAAGTTTAAAACTTTTTGACTCGATAAGATTTTCACTGTCTGCATTCAGACTGACATGGCCGACAGCAACCTGAGGAACGCCACGTGCATTGAGCCAAGACAGTTCGTACATGGTCCAGATATCTGCACCATGAAAAGGAAGATTCTCAGGGAATAGCCCAAGCGGTTCACGGTTCATGCTGCGGGGAACCGCCTGTAATAATGTGGGATCGTAGTTATCGCAGTAGGAAGTAGGTTTACCTAACGTAAGCTGGGCAAGAGATTGATTATCCTGATATAAAGACATTAGAATTCCTTAGCGCTGAAGAGTCTTTCGACTGTGAGATAGTTTTTAGTTATGTAATATTCTTTAGTGTACCAAGGAATTTTGATGCTTCGTATTTTTATTGTGCACTTTTGGTGGGATTGGTCAGTAGGATCAGCAAGTTTCCCTAAACTTGTGTAGTGATGCCTTTGCAAAATAGCATGGGAAAGTTATCAATAGTTTTATCGCTAGGAAATATGATATGTTTTGTCAATTAACTCAGCGTTAATCAATAAACTGGCTCTACGTTCTAAGTAAAAGCCAATTTATTTTCATGTCATTAACTCTATTTATCTTAAAGAATTTATTGATAGTTATTAAATTTCTATTATTTAGAATAATTTTATTAATAATATCAAAATGATTTGTTGTAAGTAGGTAAATAGAAATGGCAGTGAAAATGCATACTCATGTCGTATAAAAAATGCAGAGCATCGCAGGGTATTTACAGCGCATATTAATTATATAGTGCATTGTTATTTGTTTTCATCAAACCAATGTAGACTACGCATAGCATTTATAGCACGTAATTCGTATAAATCGTGTAGGGCATCTTGAGCAAGTTTGAGTCTTTTTTCTTCGATGGAACAGCTATATGTGTATTTTTGTGTTTCATTTGAGTTATATTGAACCGGAAGTTCTCGAGTAACAAGATAACGCTGATATCGTTCTTTCAAGGTTTCTCCTCCAGCATATTTATTGACTTTTTTGTTAGATTCATTTGGATGGCGCTCTAGGTAGGCATCAATGGGGTTTAGTGACTGAGAATGTTTGAAAAAATCAATGGGCAATAAATTGATAGCTTCGTTGAAGAATACTACCCGATATTCTTTGCACGAATCGTCTGATACTTTTTCAAGGTTTTTACTTTTGGGAGCGATGAGTTTATAGTTATCATTATTGAATTTTATTTCATCATTAAATATACTTTGGTGAATATTGGTAAATTCTTGCGCGTATTCATGCATTTTCTTCAAAAAATGTAATGAAAAAATTAAGCAGTCTCCAGGGCTATTTTGTATCTGGCAGTAAATATAGAGTGTTTTTACTTTATTTTCTTCATCTTTTTCTGTTTTTCTAAATTTATTCCATCTAAGCGGAATAAATATATTGTTTCCCCGGCTGGAATCTAAGAATATGACAGAAACCTTGTTTTCTCCATCTTTAAAAACATTTGCAGCAGCATAATGAACACCATTAAAATGTACACTGATGATAAATCGCTTATGTGTGTTACGCGGGAACTTTGTTAAAGAATTAAAATCATATTCTGCAAATTTTTCCACATCAATAATTTTTTCTTCGACGTTCATGCTAGAATATCTTATATTTAAATTTTTCAATATAAGTGGGCAGGCTTCTTGATCCATACTTATATTATTATACTGTGCTTCATTTCGGGTTTGTGATTTGATTGTTTCTATATAATCAGTTAAGTTATCTTCATGCATTTTTCTTGTGCGATTTTTAAATTCATATAATTTGTCTATGCTCATTTTTATTTTCCTTACGTTGATAAATAACCATACAAGGAGGGGGGATGAAAGGTTACTTTCAAGCGATCTGAATAAATAAAGTATAAATGTTATTTGTTGAAATAGTGTTTATAGGGAATTAAGTTACCTAATAATGACGTTTTAAGTATGTGAAGTAGATCGTATTTATGTAATGCGAACTGTTTAAAAATGTAAAGATAAAATAGAAAAAGAGCTGTTTTGCATTTTAGAATAATTATGAAGAGATTCGAATTTTTCAAGTGCTAATTTATTAACACCTAATTCTTATAATTCCAAGATAATTAATAATATTCATGGGGCATTATGCCCCATGTCTTTAGTCATTTTCTTGAATATTAACAACATACTTATGCGTTAATTTTATTTCTGAAAAGGTAAATTAATTACCAGCAGTAAACAATTTATCCAGCAAAGGCGATCTAAATATATGATGCGGATCATGTTGTTGTAATGCGGATACGGCGGAAACCCAATTATTATCAGTAGGTAAGCCCTCAGTAAATGAGGTTGGAATTGTCTTGGTTAAAACTTCCTTATCCTCCCAGGCTGATGTTTTGCCATAAGCCCAACCTTTACTCCATTCAACGCGGGCAGAGGCATATGTTCCGTTGAATTCCTTGAATAGCCATTTTTCAAATTGGTTGAGAAACTCAATGGCATGTGGTGTGCCCGGAAAAGTCAGAATATCCAACCAAATGGCAACATCCCATTCAGTTTTATCAGGACGCGGGCGAATGGCCGATAAACTGGAAGTTACAGCGTTTTCAACCATGACCTCTGAAGGGGTATCTAATCCAGTAACTCGCACTTCAATAGGGCCATTGATGGGGTATTTTCCTGCGGTCGCATATGTCACGAGCAACTTTTTCCATTGCTCATAAAAAACGTGAAGTACGTGCTGAATATCCGCACGGCGGGTTAATACAGCGTAGCCATTTGCCGTCACGCGCAGTGTCGTGGGTTTCACGTATAACAGGACATTTTTGCTCCAACCCCAAATATCTTTGGTATAGCCTTGCAAGGCTGCGTTGACAAGCTGATATTTCATTTCTCCCATCAAGGGAGTGACTTCCGGTGCAATGGTAAAAATCATTGACGAAATATCCGATACAACTAATGGGACGTTATCGGAAAATGGATAGTTATAAGGTGTTTTAACTTCAACGCTGGATGGCGGGCGGGTTGGGGCGACACTCCAGACCTTCAGCCATGGTTTATTAGTAAAGGGAAATAAAATAACTTCAATCCGACCACTTTTATCCAAAAATTGTGTAATGGTGTGTTGATATTGTGTCTCTTCAGGGGCGGCGAATAATTCGTCCATCGAAATTTGGGTAAAACTTTGACAGCGTAAGCGTTGATTTTTCCCTGCTTGAAATTGCACTTCCAGAATAAGGGAACTGCCGATGTGGGTTAATAAAGGTGCGCAGTCCGGGTTGTTCCGTTCAAAACGTTTAACGACGTATTGCTGGCTTTTGGCGTCCCAAACGACAGCAGACAGAGACAATATTGTGTTACTGAGCGAACCGTAAACATGCCCGGGCTGTGGAATTTCGTTGTGTGTTTTAATGGCAGTTCCGTGCCCGCCAATTGCGAGAACGCCGCCTAGCGTTAAATCTCCGGGTGCGGGGGTGGCGGCGAAACCAAGACCTTGCTCTTCCATTCGGGTCATCAATGTTTCCATCAGAATGGCTGTTTGTGCTGTTACGATGGAAAATTCAGATTGGTGTTCAAAATGAACGTTGGTGAAATGTTTGGAGAGATCCATCAATAGAATGCGATTACTGGTATTTTGCCCGGATGCCAATACCAAAGGCGACCAGTTATGAGCCTGCCCGATAGGCCTTACCTTATAATTTTCCTTCCATGCCCAGTTAACTACGGCAATGACTTCCGCTGAAGTGCGTGGCATACAACATGGCATATTGGGGATGTTAATTTCTCCTGACCAGTTTTTGAATATTATTTTTTTACATTCTATTTCATTAGGAAAATTAGGTAAGTGACAGTCTAAATCAACAATAATATTTTCTTGTGATTGATTAAAGGATAATTGACTATAAGATTGTTTGATCAAATCAGATGAGGACATTTTTTATTTCCTTTTTCTATTGACTTGCATTGAAGTTTTTAATGTGAATTTAAATAAACGCACCTATTAAAAATCATTGTCATATGAATAAAAAAGGAAAGTCATCGTCTCTTTGATAGAACAAATTCGGAGTTTGATAATCGGCAGATATGGGGATATATCATTGCCGATTATCAAAAAGAGATTAAATGGAAAATAATTTGTTCAAGAAAGTTGATCTGAATATGTGATGAGGGTCGTGTTTGTTCAATAAAGAAATTGTTGCTGCCCAGTTGCTGTCAGTGGGTTGACCATCAGTAAACGATGCCGGGATTTTTTTCGTGAGTACATCTTCATCTTCCCAGGCCGCATCTTCACTGTATGCCCAGCCTTTGCTCCATTCAACCCGGGCCGATGCGTAAGTTCCATTAAATTCCTGAAACAACCACTGTTCAAATTCTCGCATAAAATCAGCTGCATAGTCAGTTTCCGGAAGGGTTAAAATATCCAGCCAAACCGCAGTATCCCATTCAGGTTTATCCGGGCGCGGGCGAAGAGGTGATAATCTGGGAATAACGGCATCTTTATGCACGACCTCAGCAGGCGTATCTAATCCGGTTACTCGCACTTCAAGCGGGCCATTGATGGGGTATTTGCCATTATCTGTGAACTCTTTCAATAGGGCACCCCATTTAGTATAAAACACGTTCAAGACGCGTTGTACATCTGCGCGTCGCGTTAATACGACATAGCCATTTGCTGTTACATGCAAGGTGTTTGGTTTGATGTATAACAGCAGGTTTTTGCTCCAGCCCCAGATGTCTTTTCCCTGAGATGATAGTCCTTCGTCTACAGTATTATATTCTGTTTTACATATTTTTGGTGTGGAACTCGGGTCGTTATGAAGTTGATTAATGAAAATTTTTTCTTCCATTTCAGTAAGTTCAGTAAAAGGGTAATTATAAGGAGCCGTTACTTCTACGCTGGAGTCTGGTTTTTCAGGTGAAAGACTCCAAACTTTTAACCACGGTTTTTCTGTAAAGGGAAATAAAATGACTTCAATCCGACCCGATTTATCCAAAAAATGGCTAATAGCCTGTTTATTTATTTCTGTATATTGTGGAGGTGAAAATAATTCTTTCGCAGGAATATCCGTAAAGCTCTCACACCTGAGGCGTTGATTTTTACCTGCCTGTAGTTGGGCTTCCAGTATTAGAACACTGCCTAATGCGGTTAAAAGCGGTGCGCAATCAGGATCAGTGCGTTGAAATACTTTAAGAATATATTGCTGGCTTGCTTCATCCCAGACTACAGCAGAGAAAGAGAGTATAGAATTGTTCACGGAACCATAAGTATGTCCATCCTCATTTTTTTCATTGAGAGCGCTTATGGCGGTTCCATGTCCCCCGATTGCGATAACGCCTCCTAACGTTAAATCTCCCGGCGCGGGAGTGGCTGTAAAGCCAAGGCCATGCTCTTCCATTGTGGTCATCAATGTTTCCATCAACACTCCCGTTTGCGCTTTAACAATGGAAACCGGAGAGGATTGCTCAATGCTTACCTGATTAAAATGGGGCTGCAGATCCATCAGAAGTATTTTTTCGGCGCGCGCACCTGATTTGAAGATTAAAGGCGACCAATTATGTGATTGCCCGACAGGTCTTACTTTGTAAACCTGTTTTTTGGCCCAGTTGACGACCTCAAGTACTTGTTCAACTGAATTTGGTGTGCAGCATGGAACATGTTTTACTTTTATCTCACTTGACCATGTTTTAAATTCTCTAAACTCCCATTTTACATCTTTAGGGAAGTCAGGTAAGTCATTTGATTGATTAGTGGGAATGTTATTTTGTTTTTCTGTGTGCATTATTTTATATCCTTTATATTAAAATACTCTTGGTTGTATCAAGGTTTTTATTGTTTATTTAATTGAAAAATTTAATATTAATGAAATGACTTCGCTGATTTGTTTTTTATATCAAATCATCATGTCTATATTTTTCAAAATATAGCTATCAGTAACTCATTCCGAATTATATTTCGGGAGTTATTGAGGGGAGTGATAAATTGTAAAATAAAAAATATATATCTGCCGTTTTTAAACTTCTGCTTTGTTGATGTGCCTTGAAATCCAATAGGTACAGTAATTATAGTCGTAAATTTTTAACGCGAAGGCCAATGTGTGGAATGTTAGCCTGATGGCACGTGAATAATCGTTTTTTTTCGATGTTATTCAATATCGGTAATTGTCTATTTCTCTTTTTATTTGTTTGAATAATAAATAAATAATCATGCTGGTGATTTATAGTATTTTGTTTGGAAATGAGCGTAATAATTATTTAGAGTTTATTGGAATAAAATACAGATATTCAGGAGGCAAAAACTATATCAGACGATTTTTCATAACGTGGCAATATGATGTCTTAGTTGTTATTTTGCCAAAAAACAGATAAGAATAAGTGAGATGGCAAGTATATGTACTGTAAAATAACGATGGAAGATATAACCATATGACTTTGAATGTGACAGAGACTCTCTCTGATTTTACCCGGCGCTATGTTGAATTGTGGCAGCAGAAAACGGGTTTTCCTCCGGCCAGTGCCGATTTGTATGGTATACCTTCCCCTTGCATTGAACGTACAGGCGATGGTGTGGTGCATTGGCTTCCGCAAAAATTTTCCGCTCAAGAACGCTTGGGTAAGGTAGAAACCGCACTGGAAATTCAGTTACAGGATTCTATCCATGATTTCTATGTGGCGCAGTTTGCCGGGGATATGGTTGCCAGTTTTGAAGGGCAGGAGCTGAGTTTAATCCAAGTATGGAGTGAGGATGATTTTATTCGGTTGCAGGAAAACCTGATTGGTCATTTGGTTACGCAAAAACGTTTAAAGCTTCCACCCACGGTATTTATTGGCACAACAGATTCTGAAATGGGGCTAATTTCTGTTTGTAATCTAACAGGACAGGTAATCCTTGAACAATTTGGCAGCCAAGAACGGACGGTCCTATCTGAAGATCTGGCCAGTTTTCTCTCAGCCCTCACCCCCTTATTCTTGTCCCCGCAATCTTAACAATCAGCAGCCAGTTGCAGATATTGGTCTGTTTTTTTGTAAGAGATATCTTACACGTAGCGTGAGATATCTCTCTTAATCACAGGGTGAATATTTATAGTTGATATTATTTGCATTGTATATCAATAGGATGAGCTTATTTTACATAATATCCCCTATTATTATATGGCTAACTATTCAAATTCAGTTTCTTGTATCAACAATCCGAATATTAGAAAATTTTACTGTTCCGCAAGGAATCACAGCAAAGCAATAACCAGGGAATAATTCCATCGGGAAGATGGTTCAAGGATGGTTAGGTACAGGCAGGACGCTAAAAATGATCAATATAATAATCAAGTAACGGATAACAGGCACGGACGTACTTTTGTCAGGGAATGAGCAGGATGCACCCAATTTAGCCGGATTGCTATGACACCAATATAAGAGGAGAGATTTTTATCTCTCCTCTTTTTTTACTCCATTCGATCTTGCAGCAAATTTTCCGCTGGAATCACATCAATGATACTCTTACCTTCTAATGACTCATTTCAGTGGCAGTTTCAGCCATCTGAACAACAGATAAACATCAGACGAAGCATCATGAGTATCGAAAAACAAGTTCTACATAAATTACAGCTAATTGAATCTGCCATGAAAACGGCAGGTATATGGCAAAATTACCCCCCTAAACCAGAGGCCTTTGAAAGCACAGAGCCTTTCTCCATTGATACGATGTCGGCTGGTGAGTGGCTCCAATGGGTGTTAATCCCAAGAATGCGTGCGCTGATAGAACAGAAAGGCCAATTGCCGACAGCATTTTCTATCGCCCCGTACTTTGAAGAAGTTTTTAAAGAGGAAATAGAGCGTTATTTGCCTTTGCTGGAATTGCTGAGGGCATTAGATAGCCTGTTTACGCAGGGTGCTTGATATGCTGGAAATTATTTATCAGGATGAACATATTGTTGCGGTTAATAAACCTGCGGGAATGCTGGTTCACCGCAGTTGGCTTGCTCGCCATGAAACCGTTTTTGTCATGCAGACACTGCGTGATCAAATCGGGCAACATGTTTTTCCTGTTCATCGCTTGGATAGACCGACGTCCGGCGTTTTATTAATGGCACTTTCAAGTGAAGTAGCCAGAACGCTTTCACAACAATTTGAATTCCATGACATACAAAAAACGTATCACGCAATTGTGCGGGGTTATGTTGAAGGTGATGATATTATCGACTACGCCTTGATGGAACAGTTGGACAAGATAGCAGATAAGTTTGCGGATACTGACCGAGAAGCACAACCTGCGACTACGCACTACCGTTCTTTGGCTAAAGTTGAGTGCCCGGTTGAAATAGGGCGTTACCCAACATCGCGTTTCAGTTTGTTGGAACTGAAACCTAAAACAGGTCGTAAACATCAGCTACGGCGGCATATGGCTCATATTCGGCATCCCATCATAGGGGATACCACACATGGTGACTTGCGACAAAACCGAGGAGTTGCTAAATATTATCAGACAGGAAGATTAATGCTGCATGCCAGTCATCTTCAGTTCAAGCATCCCGTTACAGGAAAAGAACTTCTTTTGACTGCCCGCTGGGAGCCATCGTGGCAGCATTTGCTTGAGCAATTTGGTTGGCAGGGTATAGTGCCTGAGCTGGAGTGTTTAACAACTCATATATCCACTGAGTTTCAAGTTGAGTCGCGACCGTAAGGGAACGAACGCAGCCACTATAGCGGCAATTTGAAAAGCGGCGGGTAATAACGAAGGCAGTATCAAACCGATTAAAGAGATCATATCTATGGCAAAAATTGGTATTTTCGTTGGTACAGTTTATGGCAACGCGTTGGCAGTCGCAGAAGAAGCGCAACAGATCCTTGAGCAACAGGGACATGAGGTTGAAATCTATGAAGATGGAACCTTAGAGCAATGGCAGAAATACCAACAACAGACTGTTTTAGTCGTTACTTCAACGACTGGGCAAGGCGATTTGCCGGACAACATCCACCCACTTTATACCGCGATTAGGGATAATCTGGGTTATCAGAATGAATTACATTATGGCTTGATTGCGTTGGGTGACAGCAGCTATGACACGTTCTGTGGTGGTGGGCGTGCATTTGATGATCTGTTACAAGAACAGAGCGCCAAACGAATCGGTGATGTGCTGTTTATTGATGCCATTGATGTGGTTGAACCTGAAACTTTTGCCCGCAGTTGGATTGAAGAGTGGGGACGTTTGCTATAGGCGTTTCTCCATCATCATCGCACCGCTTACGCCTTAATTTCATACAAATATTCTTGAGGATAAGCGGTGTAATGGTACAGCAGGCATGATTACTTATGTGCCTTGATTATTTACGCGTCAGTTTTTCCAGATCTGCCTCGATTTCTGCAATCTTATTGGCAACAACATGCTCGAGGTGGCGCAAATCATCAAGGATCTTATGTTTCAGATCCACTTCAATCTGATCACGTTTGCAAATCTGATCCAGCTCTTCAATCACGTAACGCAGGTTGGTGTTGATCTCTTTGACTTCTTTGTAGCCTTGCCCTGAGTTATCGTCAGAAATGGTTTTCAATTGACGTGGATACTTAAACTTAACGCTTTTAGCGAAGAACTCGCCTTTATCCTTGCGGAAATAAATCTTAAGAATATCGTTATTTGCTTCCTGACGGAGGCTATAGCGATCAATATCTTCTGGATGTGTGATCCCTAAACTTTTCAAGTTATCGTACATAGCGCGTCACCTAGTCACCTAAATTAAATGGAAAAAGCCAAAAAAGTAGTGGATTTATTATCCATTTCGTCATCGTTAAAAGTCAATTGGTTAATGATCCAGCGTGAGGAATGAATAACTTATAGGGGAGTGGTGACAAGCTACCCAGTGCAAGGTAGCTTGTGTGTAGAGAAATTAGTCAATATTTCTCAACAGTTCATTGATACCCACCTTGCCACGGGTTTTGGCATCAACTTTTTTCACGATAACGGCACAGTACAGGCTGTAGCTGCCATCTTTCGAAGGAAGGTTGCCGGATACCACAACAGAGCCAGCAGGAACGCGGCCGTAATGGATTTCACCTGTTTCGCGATCGTAAATTTTAGTGCTTTGGCCGATATAAACACCCATGGAAATGACGGAGCCTTCTTCCACAATAACGCCTTCTACTATCTCGGAACGCGCGCCGATAAAGCAGTTGTCTTCAATGATGGTTGGGTTGGCCTGTAATGGCTCCAGTACGCCACCAATGCCAACGCCGCCAGACAGGTGAACATTTTTGCCGATTTGTGCACAGGAACCAACTGTGGCCCAAGTATCGACCATTGAACCTTCATCCACATAGGCACCCAGGTTCACATAAGATGGCATTAATACCGTATTGCGGGCAATGTAAGCACCCTGACGGACAGCCGCAGGAGGCACAACGCGGAACCCTTCTTTTTCGAAACGAGCCTGATCATAATCAGCAAACTTCATAGGCACTTTGTCGAAATAGCGGCTTTCAGCCCCTTCCATCACTTGGTTGTCATTGATACGGAAAGAGAGCAATACCGCTTTTTTCAACCACTGGTGGGTAACCCATTGCCCGTCGATCTTTTCCGCGACACGCAGTTTGCCGTTGTCCAGCATTTGGATGACTTGATTAATGGCATCACGGGTCACGTCATTCACTGTAGTTGGCGTAATGTTTACGCGGTTTTCAAATGCATTTTCGATAGTGGCTTGTAATTGCTGCATAGGTATGCTGTTCCTAATGTCTGTTAAGTCGAAAGTCTTGCTATAGTTTATCCCGTGTGTTGAGGGCTTCTGTCAACCTTTCTGATAGTTCATCCCTGATTTTTTTATGTAATGCGTTTTGATCTTTATCTGCCAGAACAAAAAAATCTTCGACACGTTCCCCAATGGTAGTAATTCGGGCACCATGCAGATAAACACCCAGTTCAGCAAAAATATTGCCTACTCTAGCCAGTAATCCGGGCTGATCCAACGCAACCAACTCCATATAGGTACGGCGGGGATTTTGTGTCGGTAGAAATTTAACGTTGGTGGGTACGTTAAAATGGCGCAACTTAGTCGGCAAGCAACGCGCTCTTGGTGCCTTGGGATGGGGATTGTTGACAACTTCCAGTAAAGCTTGACGGATAGGTTCGTGGCGATCAAGTGCCAGTGGGTGGCCGTTTGGCTCCAATACCACAAAGGTATCCATCGCCATTCCGTCACGGCTGGTAAAGATCTGGGCATCATGGACACTAAGATTGCGCCTGTCCAGCTCACCGGCGACGGCAGCAAAAAGCGAAGGGCGGTCTTGGCACCAAATGAAAATCTCTGTACCCCCGTGGGAAAATGCGGTGCTTATCAATACCATGGGCTCTGAAGAGACATGGTGGGCTAAATGACAGGCATGCCACGCCAATTGATCGGGGGTATGGCGCAGAAAATAGTCCGCATGGCAACGGCTCCAGATATTGTGCAGTTGTTGTTCGCTGATATTTTTCTGCCGCAGCAAGGCCAGCGCCTGTAGGCGATTATTGCGGATACGCTCCCGTAAATCCGGTGGATTCTGAATACCTTGGCGCAATTGCGCTTCAGTAGCAAAGAAAAGTTCCCGTATCAGGCTTTGCTTCCAGCTATTCCAGAGTTTGGCATTGGTGGCACAAATATCTGCAACTGTCAGGCAAATTAAATAATTCAGTCGTGTTTGATTTTTAACGATGCCAGCAAATTGCTGGATAACATCAGGATCTTGAATGTCCCGCCGCTGTGCGGTCACTGACATCAACAGATGATCACGCACCAGCCATTCGACTAATTCTGCCTCTCTGGTCGTCAAACCATGCTGTAGCGCGAATGTAAAGGCATCTTTAGCGCCCAGTTCGGAATGATCGCCATTGCGCCCTTTGGCAATATCATGGAAAAAAGCAGCCAAACGCAACAGTTCGAGTTGGGGAAGCCGGGGATAAAGCTCAACACACAAGGGGTGGATCACGCGATTGTTTTCATCGGCGAAACTTTCCAGCTTGAGCAGCACTCGTATCGTGTGTTCATCAACAGTGTAAACATGAAAGAGATCAAACTGCATCTGGCCTACGATATTGCTCCAAGGCGCCATATAAGCCCCCAGCACGCTATGGCGATGCATTGGAAGCAGGGCACCACTGACCGCATGGGGATGGCGCAGGATATCCATGAAAATCTGCCGGGCTTCCGGTAACTCACACAAAGGGGTTGTCAGGTTTCTGCGGGCATAGCGAAGCTGACGCAATGTTGTGGAATAAATCCCTTTGATTTCGCGATGTTCGGCCATGTGATAAAACATTTTCAATATGGAAGTGGGTTCACGGCTGAATAGTGTTTCATCAATTAAATCAATGAGATCTCCCCTCAATTGGAATTCTGCATTCAAGGGGCGCGGCTTTTCATTGGGTTGCAGTGCCAGGATCGCTTCATCGAACAATTGCAGCAGCATGTTATTCAGCTCACTGACACGGCGTGTCATGCGATAAAAATCTTTCATCATCAGCTCAACAGGCTGGTTGCGTTCTCCCTCATAGCCAAGCAGTTGAGCGACATTGAACTGGTTTTCAAATAGCAGGCGGTTATCATAACGGTTAACAGTCAGGTGAAGAGCAAAACGGATGCGCCAGAGAAAACTCTGGCATTCGTTCAGCTCGTTACGCTCTTCCTCTTTCAAGAAGCCAAAAGCAACCATCTCATTCAGTGACGTTGCGCCAAAATGGCGGCGGGCAACCCAAAGCAAGGTATGGATATCACGTAATCCGCCCGGGCTGCTTTTTATATCAGGCTCAAGGTTGTAGCTGGTGCTGTGGTAACGCTGGTGGCGTTCCCGCTGTTCGCTAAGTTTTGCATTAAAAAACTGGGCGGAAGGCCAGAAATCATCACTGAAAATATGCTTCTGCAACCGGAGAAATAGCGCTAAATCACCACAAATCAAACGAGATTCAATCAGATTGGTGGCGATAGTCAGATCCGATAGCCCTTTATCCAGACACTCATCGAATGTTCTTACACTGTGGCCCACTTCCAGACGGATATCCCAGAGCAGGGCAATTAATTTTCCAATACATGCTGATTGTTCGTCGGTCAATGCATGTTCGCTCAGAATAAGCAAATCAATATCCGAGAGAGGGTGCAATTCACGGCGCCCGTAACCTCCAACAGCTATCAGGGTGAGGGAGGTTATCTGTTCAAATCCTTTCGCCTGCCATAATCGACTTAGCAGCTTGTCAATATAATCACTGCGGGCATGAATTAGGGCGTCAGGTGAAATTCCCGCCTTGAATGCTTGTTCCAGCCATAACTGAAATTCATCAATATGCGGTTTCAAGGCTGAAAATTGAAGATCATCGTGGGAAAACTCCGCCGGGGAAAGAGGAGGTACAGGCGCTTGTGTTAAGGAGATATTGGCTGGCATATACAGAGACCCATAATAAGAAAGCTCATGAGCGAACGAAGCATGATGACCAGATTACTGAGAAAATGGTGAGATGAACAGGGATTATTGGCAACAGGGGGAGAATGAAGCGACTGCGGCTGGGCAGGCGCTTCATTGATTAGAAAAAATACATATATAGAGCAAGCAAGCTATATTGAACGGTAATTACTCGTTAACCAATACCGCTGAGATAGACGCTTCTTCTTCCTTGCGCCATGTCATGATTTCACAGCCATTATCGGTAACGACAATCGTGTGCTCATACTGTGCAGACCAACCACGATCTTTAGTTTTGACTGTCCAGCCATCTTTCATGGTACGGATGCGGAAATCACCTGCGTTGACCATTGGTTCAATCGTAAATGCCATACCCTTTTGCAGAATCACGCCACCGTCATCTGCATCATAATGCAGAACATGTGGCTCTTCGTGGAAGACTCTGCCGATTCCATGACCGCAGTATTCACGGACAACAGAATAATCATGGCCTTCTACAAATTGCTGGATCGCTTTACCGATAGCACGCAGACGGATGCCCGGCTTAACCATTTTCAGCGCCAGATACAGGCTTTCCTGTGTTACGCGGCAAAGACGCTCACCTTGAATGGTGGGTTTACCGACAATGAACATCTTGGAGGTATCACCGTGGAATTCATCTTTGATGACAGTGACGTCGATATTGACGATATCACCTTCTTTTAACACCTTGTCATCACTTGGAATACCGTGGCAAATCACGTCATTGACGGAGATGCACACCGATTTAGGAAAACCGTGATAACCCAAGCAAGCGGAGATGGCTTGTTGTTTTTCAGTAATATGTTCATGGCAGATGCGATCCAGTTCACCTGTGGTGATGCCTGCCTTAACGTGGGGTTCAATCATTTCCAGAACTTCGGCTGCCAGACGACCGGCAACACGCATTTTCTGGATGTCTTCTTCTGTTTTGATAGAAATTGCCATGAAATGGTTCCACTTAAGTCGGAAAGTTACCGACTAATTGATATTAACGAAGGAAAAATGTTGTCGGTAATGGTATCAGCCCACCGGATGTCTGCCAATAACCGTCGGCTGCCAGACGAGTAAAAGCTGTAACAAATGTTGGAGTATAGTGGCAGTTTATGGTATAAAGCGCGCCGGTATTCTGTGTAATTGTTTCGAACGTGATGCAATTTCCCGGATGCCAAATAAAACTCATTATGTGTAAATAACACACACAGATCGGCACATACACCGGGGTGCTCTCATGCGGCTAGTTCATGCCTTTAGGTCTATGAATAGTCAGCAGCCAAAGAGTCGGTGTTATGGGATCTGTGGAGGCACAACCCCAATTAACTTTATAGAGGTCTAAAATGGCAACTGTTTCCATGCGCGATATGCTGCAAGCGGGCGTTCACTTCGGTCACCAGACTCGTTACTGGAACCCAAAAATGAAACCTTTCATCTTTGGTGCTCGTAACAAAGTTCATATCATCAACTTGGAAAAAACTGTTCCAATGTTCAACGGTGCATTGGCAGAACTGAACAAAATTGCTTCCCGTAAAGGCAAAATCCTGTTTGTTGGCACCAAGCGTGCTGCAAGCGAAGCAGTAAAAGAAGCAGCTCTGAGCTGTGACCAGTATTTCGTTAACCACCGTTGGTTAGGTGGTATGCTGACTAACTGGAAAACAGTTCGTCAGTCAATCAAACGTCTGAAAGAACTGGAAGTTCAATCTCAGGACGGTACCTTTGACAAGCTGACCAAAAAAGAAGCGCTGATGCGTACTCGTGAGCTTAGCAAACTGGAAAACAGCCTGGGCGGTATCAAAGACATGGGCGGCCTGCCTGATGCTCTGTTTGTTATCGATGCAGAGCACGAGCACATCGCTATCAAAGAAGCAAACAACCTGGGTATCCCAGTATTCGCTATCGTTGATACCAACTCTGATCCAGACGGCGTTGACTTCATCATCCCTGGTAACGACGACGCAATCCGTGCAGTAAAACTGTATCTGAGCGCAGCAGCTACTGCTGTTCGTGAAGGTCGTTCTCAAGATCTGGCTGTTCAGGCTGAAGAAGGTCTTGTAGACGCTGAATAATAAGGCATGCTCATTTTTGAGCCCTTATTGACCAGGTATTGAAATATATTGGTTAGGGGGCCTGTTATGGCCCCCTTTAGCTATCTGATATAGAACTATTATCTGATATAGAACTTTCCACGCGGAATATTATCTTCCCGCGAGACACATCGAGGAATAAAACAAATGGCTGACATTACCGCTGCTCTGGTAAAAGAACTGCGTGAGCGTACTGGCGCAGGCATGATGGAATGTAAAAAAGCACTGGTTGAAGCAAATGGTGATATCGAGCTGGCTATCGATAACATGCGTAAATCAGGTCAGGCAAAAGCGGCTAAGAAAGCAGGTCGCGTTGCTGCTGAAGGTGTGATCCTGGTTGAAGTTGCGGCTGACGCTAAATTCGCAGGTATCGTTGAACTGAACTGTGAAACTGACTTCGTTGCTAAAGACTCCGGCTTCCTGGCGTTCGGTAAAGAAGTTATCGCTTCCGTTATGGCTGACAAAAACGCTGACATCGATGCTCTGAAAGCTAAGTTCGAAGAACAGCGTACTGAACTGGTTGCAAAAATCGGTGAAAACATCAACATCCGTCGTGTTGAAATCCTGGAAGGCGAAGCTGTAGGTTCTTACCTGCACGGCGCACGTATCGGTGTTCTGGTTGCCGCTGAAGGCGCAAGCGAAGAGCTGATCAAACACGTTGCAATGCACGTTGCTGCAAGCAAGCCAGAATACGTGAACCCAACTGACGTTCCTGCTGAAGTTGTTGAGCGTGAGCATCAGATCCAGATGGAAATCGCAATGCAGTCCGGCAAACCTCGCGAAATCGCTGAGAAAATGGTTTCTGGTCGCATGAACAAATTCACTGGCGAAATCTCTCTGACTGGTCAGAATTTCGTTATGGATCCAAGCAAATCTGTTGGCGATCTGCTGAAAGAGAAAAATGCTAAAGTGATCAACTTCATCCGCTTCGAAGTAGGTGAAGGTATCGAGAAAGTTGAAGCTGATTTCGCGGCAGAAGTTGCTGCAATGAGCAAGCAGTCTTAATTTTCTTAAACGGAGCCGCCGATTGGCGGTTCTGTTTTATTTCATGATGAATTTTTACATCTGTGCTGCGTATCGTCGATGTTGCGTAGCGTGGATATTTATACCCCATGAATTTCAAGCGGCATCGCGGCGGCGGGAATGACAAATTTGTCAGAAACGAGTTTGCCCAGTCCAAGACTGGCCTCCGGTGAATAAGCGCAGCCAGCAACGCGGTAACTTGGAAGACAAAGGTATAGTAATTAGATAAATCCCCAATATCCTTATTTGCTTAGGACTGAACACCATGGCAACCAATGCAAAACCCGTATATCAGAGAATCCTGCTTAAGCTCAGTGGAGAAGCCCTGCAAGGCGCAGAAGGTTTTGGTATCGACGCCAGCGTCTTAGACCGCATGGCTCAGGAAATCAAAGAACTGGTTGAGTTGGGTATTCAGGTCGGTGTCGTTATTGGAGGAGGCAACCTGTTTCGTGGTGCCGGCTTGGCCGAAGCAGGAATGAACCGTGTAGTAGGCGATCACATGGGCATGTTGGCGACTGTGATGAACGGTCTGGCTATGCGTGATGCTTTACACCGCGCCTATGTGAACGCTCGTTTGATGTCTGCCATCCCACTAAATGGCGTTTGTGACAATTATAGCTGGGCTGAGGCAATCAGCTTACTGCGTCACGGTCGCGTTGTTATTTTCTCTGCGGGTACTGGTAACCCGTTCTTTACAACAGACTCCGCTGCATGTTTGCGTGGCATTGAAATTGAAGCGGATGTTGTATTAAAAGCAACTAAAGTTGATGGCGTTTACTCTGCTGATCCCGTGAAAAATCCTGACGCTACTCTTTATGATAAGCTCACTTATCAGGATGTATTGGAACGTGAGTTGAAAGTGATGGATCTCGCTGCCTTTACGCTGGCTCGCGACCATAACCTGCCAATTCGTGTCTTTAATATGAATAAACCTGGTGCACTTCGTCGCGTTGTGATGGGTGAAAATGAAGGTACGCTGATTTCTAAAGACTGATCTTTAGAATTTAAGCTCAGAGACATCGGTGAAGTTTGACGGTATGATCAGCGGCCTGATGCGCCAAATTTAATGACACTGGCCACTTAATGATTTTAGATGCGCGTCTCTGTTATTGACGTATAAGTGGCCTAAAAAATAACCATCTCCCAAGGGTTTGTAACGTGATTAATGAAATCAAAAAAGACGCACAAGACCGCATGGAAAAAAGCGTCGAAGCACTGAAAAGCCAAATCAGCAAAGTTCGTACAGGCCGTGCTTCTCCTAGCCTGTTGGATGGCATCAGCGTTGAATATTATGGCTCTGCGACTCCACTGCGCCAGATTGCAAACGTGGTTGCAGAAGATGCACGTACGTTAGCTATCACTGTATTTGACCGCTCTATGACTCCGGCAGTTGAAAAAGCAATTATGGCATCTGATCTGGGTCTGAACCCATCTTCTGCCGGAACCATCATCCGCGTTCCATTGCCACCACTGACAGAAGAGCGCCGTAAAGATTTGATCAAAATTGTTCGCAACGAAGCGGAACAGGGACGCGTAGCTGTGCGTAACATCCGTCGTGATGCTAACGATAAGGTAAAAGCTCTGCTGAAAGATAAAGAAATCAGTGAAGATGAAGAGCGTCGTTCACAAGATGACATTCAGAAATTGACTGATACCTTTATCAAGAAAATAGATGAAGTGTTGGGAAGTAAAGAAACTGAATTGATGGACTTCTGATTTTCATTTCATAATTTCTTCATCAATAGCAACGCCGCAAAAACTGCGGCGTTGCTATTATTTTTTATATTACACCTTGTATCACATTTCTTTCTCAAGCGATGGACATAGCGATCTATACCGCTCAAACTATTGTGATTTTATATCAGTAGCACATTCAGAGTATAAAAATGAAACGGTTAACTATTCTTGGCTCAACAGGGTCGATTGGGAAAAGTACGCTTTCTGTTATCCGAAATAATCCAGAGAAATTCAGTGTAGTGGCACTCGTCGCTGGGAAAAATGCAGAAGTTATGGCACAGCAGTGTCTGGAGTTTTGCCCACAATATGCCGCGATGGCCGATGAGCATTCAGCAAATATACTGCGTCAATTATTGCTGGAGCAGGGAAGTAAAACGGAAGTTTTGTTCGGCAAAGATGCAATTTGTGACTTGGCTGCTCTGGAAGAGGTTGATCAGGTAATGTCTGCAATTGTTGGTGTTGCGGGATTATTGCCAACATTGGCAGCTATCCGCAAAGGCAAGCAGGTTTTGTTGGCGAACAAAGAGTCTCTGATTACCAGTGGCCGTTTGTTTATGAATGCTGTTGCTCAGTATGATGCGCAATTGTTGCCAATCGATAGTGAACATAATGCCATTTTCCAAAGCCTGCCAGAAAAAATTCAGCATAATCTCGGCAAAGCGAATTTGCAGGAGCATGGCATTTCCAGTGTAATCCTGACAGGATCAGGCGGCCCGTTCCGTACCACGCCCCTGGATAAATTGCCTTTGGTGACACCGGATGAAGCGTGCGCCCATCCTATTTGGTCAATGGGGCGTAAAATCTCAGTTGATTCAGCAACCATGATGAATAAGGGATTGGAGTACATTGAAGCCCGCTACCTATTCAATGCCTCTGCTGATGAAATGGAAGTGTTGCTACACCCGCAGTCAATTATTCACTCAATGGTTCGTTATCAGGATGGCAGTATCATCGCGCAATTGGGGACACAGGACATGTGCACACCGATAGCTTATGCGATGGCTTATCCCAATCGTATTCAGTCTGGCGCAAAACCACTGGATTTCACTGAATTGAGCATGCTCACCTTTGAAAAGCTGGATTACCAGCGCTATCCGTGTCTGAAATTGGCCATTGAGGCTTGCCATGAAGGTCAATCAGCGACAACCGCTTTGAATGCCGCAAATGAAGAAAGCGTTGATGCTTTCTTGAAAGATGGAATCCGTTTCACAGATATCGCGGTAATAAACCGTCTGGTGGTCGAAAAATTAAATTTATCTGAACCTCAAAGCATTGAAGAGGTCTTAGAAATCGACAACACAGCCAGAATTTTCGCGAGAGAAACCATCAGAAGTTTTGCCAAATAGCGAATTTTATTAATAAGTATATGTTTGTTTGCGTTTTGGCAAATGATATAGTTCGGCGGTAAATTATAGTTGTTATAATAGCCAATTCAATTAGTTGGAATTCGCATTTTTCTCGCGTGTACCAGATATAAAGGCTTTCATTCAGGTCGAACCAGAACTAGCCGTGGTAACCGTGGTAATGACTGACACGCGACACGGCTTTTTCGTGTTTGAAAGCGATTGAATTTACTGCAAGCCCAGCATATTAGTTATTTAAGGATTATTTTGAGTGATATCTTCCAGTGATAGTGACTCATTGTCGACAGTCCCCCAACACGTTGCCATTATTATGGATGGTAACGGCCGTTGGGCTAAAAAACGTGGAAAATTAAGAGTATCTGGCCACCGTGCAGGAATCAAGGCCGTACGGAGTTCCGTCAGTTTTTCAGTTAAACACAACATTAAGTCACTGACTCTATACGCATTCAGCAGTGAAAATTGGAATCGCCCACAGCAGGAAGTCAGTTCGTTGATGGAGCTGTTTGTTTTTGCACTTGATAATGAAGTGAAGAGCCTGCATAAGCACAATGTAAAATTGTCTGTTATTGGTGATATTAGTCGTTTTAGCCCACGATTGCAGGAGCGCATTCGCCGTTCAGTTGAATTAACGGCGGGCAATACAGGATTACAGCTTAATATTGCCGCTAACTATGGTGGTCGTTGGGATCTAGTTCAGAGCATGAAACAAGTTGCTGAAAAAATTAAGGCAAATGAACTGGCTCCCGAAGAGATTACTGAATCTACAATTGGCAATTTTGTCAATTTAAGCCAGCAGCCCGAAGTCGATTTGGTCATCAGAACCGGGGGAGAGCATCGTATCAGTAATTTCCTGATATGGCAGATCGCTTATGCAGAATTGTATTTTACCGATATACTTTGGCCTGATTTTGATGAAACTGCTTTTGAAGGTGCTATTAATGCCTTTGCCAAACGAGAACGCCGCTTTGGCGGAACAACACCAGACGATGCCGAAGTGGGATCATAGGAGGAGAACTTGCTGAAGTACCGTCTTTTAACTACGTTGATATTAATTCCTCTAGTCCTTGCAGCACTGTTTTTCCTTCCTCCATCAGGGTTTGGGCTGGTTGTCATTGCTGTTTCCGCACTTGCGGCATGGGAATGGGGGCAATTTGCCGGTCTGTTCACTCAGGCTAAACGTATTACGCTGGCTGTGTTATTTGCTGTAGGATTATTGATCTTACAATACTCTTTGTCGGATTTTTCTCATCTCATTGAAAAGCCACAAATTGTATATCTATTGTGGGCTGGGATGCTTTGGTGGGTAGCTGCAATTTTATTGGTAGTTACTTATCCGGCTTCTGCCTCTGTCTGGAAATCATCCCTTGTATTGCGCCTGTTGTTTGGGGTTCTGACCATTGTGCCATTTTATTGTGGAATGATGGTGCTACGTACCCTAGGTTATGAAAACAATACCTATGATGGCTCATGGTGGCTATTGTATGTGATGCTGCTGGTGTGGGCTGCTGACTCTGGCGCCTATATTTTCGGTAGAACGATGGGTAAACACAAAATGGCACCGAAAGTATCACCCGGTAAAACGCTTGAAGGGCTTTTCGGGGGATTGTTAACGGCAGCTCTGGTTTCATGGCTGTTCAGTCAGTTTACTCCTGCCCTGGCAAAGCCAGAACATTTGTTACTGATTTCCACGGTTGTGGTTATTGCTTCGGTGTTTGGTGATTTGACAGAGAGCATGTTCAAGCGGGAAGCTGGGGTCAAAGATAGTAGCCAGTTGATTCCCGGGCATGGGGGTGTCATGGATAGGGTTGACAGTTTAACAGCGGCAATTCCTGTATTTGCAGGGTTGGTAATGTTAATTTCTTCTGGATTTTCTCTCTGAAGGTAGGTAATGGATATTCTCTGGAATCTGGCTGCATTTATTGTTGCTTTAGGCGTTCTTATTACGGTGCATGAATTTGGCCATTTTTGGGTGGCCAGACGATGTGGCATTTATGTTGAACGCTTTTCCATCGGGTTTGGTAAAGCTCTTTGGCGCCGTACAGATAAACAGGGAACAGAATACGTTATCGCTCTTATCCCTCTTGGCGGGTATGTCAAAATGCTCGATGAGCGCGTGGAAGAAGTATCTCCTGAGCGTCGTCATATGGCATTCAACAACAAAACTATTGGCCAGCGTGCGGCAGTGATCAGCGCTGGCCCAATAGCAAACTTCATTCTGGCAGTCATTGCTTATTGGTTGGTGTTTATCATTGGCGTGCCATCAGTGCGCCCTGTCGTGCTGGATGTTAAACCCAACTCAATCGCTGCTCAGGCAAATATTTTGCCCGGAATGGAACTAAAAGCCGTTAATGGTATCGAAACACCTGATTGGAATGCGGTACGTCTTGCCATGGTAAGCAAAGTGGGTGAAGCATCTATGACCATAGATCTCACGCCTTTGGATTCGGTGAACCAAGTACAAAAGACGCTGGACTTGCGCGGGTGGAAATTTGATCCATCCAGGCAGGACGCGGTGCTGTCTCTGGGGATTATGCCAGTTATGCCCCGGAGCAGTTCGCAAATAGAGAAGGTTTATCCAGCTTCAGCTGCTGAAAAAGCGGGTTTACAAAGCGGGGACAGGATCGTTAAAGTCAACGGTCAGGATATAGATGTCTGGCACACTTTTTCATCTTTTATCAGAAATAGTCCGAATGTTCCTCTAAAATTGGACGTTGCAAGGGCGGGGGGAATCATCACCTTGTCTCTGACTCCCGAAGCTAGAAAGTTATCCAGCGGTCGTGAGGAAGGTTTTGCTGGCGTTGAACTTAAAGTCATTCCACTGGAGGAGGAATATAAAACTCTCCAACAGTACGGGCCTTTTTCTGCCATTTATGAGGCAGGAGATAAAACGTGGCAATTAATGAAGCTGACGGTCAGTATGCTCGGCAAATTAATTGTGGGTGATGTGAAGCTCAATAACTTGAGTGGCCCGATATCCATTGCCAAAGGTGCCGGAGTATCGGCTGAATTTGGCTTGGTGTATTATTTAATGTTTTTGGCACTGATTAGTGTCAATCTTGGGATCATTAATTTGTTCCCATTACCTGTACTAGATGGTGGACACCTGCTTTTCCTTGCTATTGAAAAGATTAAGGGAAGGCCGGTCTCCGAGCGTGTACAAGACTTCAGTTATCGCATTGGTGCTATGTTGCTGATGTTATTAATGGGGCTTGCACTTTTCAATGATTTCTCCCGCTTTTAAGGTGGGAGACCGGTTAGGAAAACGCATAACAACGATGGCGATGAAAAAGTTGCTCATAGCGTCGCTGCTGTTCGGCAGCGCCACTGCATACGGTTCAGACGGATTCGTAGTTCAGGACATTCATTTTGAGGGTCTTCAACGTGTCACCGTTGGTGCAGCATTACTGAACATGCCAGTTCGCGTAGGTGATTCAGTCAGCGATGAAGACATCAGTCGCACGATTCACGCACTGTTCGCGACTGGAAACTTTGAAGATGTTCGTGTCTTACGTGATGGCAATTCACTGGTTGTTCAAGTAAAAGAACGGCCAACCATCGCTAACATTACTTTCTCCGGTAACAAGGCGGTGAAAGATGACATGCTCAAACAGAACTTAGAGGCCACTCGTGTTCGTGTTGGTGAAGCGCTTGACCGCACCATGTTGTCCAATACGGAAAAAGGGCTGGAAGATTTTTACTACAGTGTTGGTAAATACAATGCGACAGTGAAAGCCGTTGTCACTCCGCTGCCCCGCAACCGTGTTGACTTAAAACTTGTTTTCTCTGAAGGGGTTTCTGCCGAAATCCAACAAATCAATATTGTTGGTAATAAAGCCTTTTCTACTAATGAACTACTTAATAATTTCCAGCTAAGGGACAATGTGCCTTGGTGGAATAAAATAGCTGATCGAAATTACCAGAAGCAAAAGCTGGCAGGTGATCTTGAAACTTTGCGTAGTTTTTATCTTGATCGAGGCTATGCTCGCTTCAATATTGATTCAACCCAAGTCAACCTGACGCCAGATAAAAAAGGCATCTATATAACCGTTAACATCACCGAAGGCGATCAATACAAAATTGCAGGTATTGATTTGAACGGTAATTTGGCTGGTTATCAACAGAAAATAGAAGAACTGACCAAAATTGAGCCGGGTTCGCTGTATAACGGTGCTGAAGTAACCAAAATGGAAAACAGCATCAAAAATCTGCTCGGTCGTCATGGTTATGCTTATCCGCGTGTAATGACGCAACCTGAAATCAATGATGCTGACAAGACGGTTAAGCTGCAAGTGAATGTTGATGCCGGCAACCGCTTCTATGTGCGTAAAATTCGCTTCTCGGGCAACGATGTCAGCAAAGACACGGTATTGCGTCGTGAAATGCGTCAAATGGAAGGCGCATGGCTGGGCAGTGATTTAGTTGAACAAGGCAAAGAGCGTTTAAACCGACTGGGCTATTTTGAAACGGTTGATGTTGCTACGGAACGTGTATCGGGCAGCCCGGATCAGGTCGATGTGGTCTACAAAGTTAAAGAGCGCAATACGGGCTCCATGAACTTTGGTGTCAGCTTTGGTACAGAAAGCGGCATGGGTTTCCAAGTTGGTGTCCAACAGGATAACTGGCTGGGAACGGGTAATAAAGTATCAGTAAATGCCACTAAGAACGACTATTCAAAATCGACGGACATCTTTATAGAGAACCCTTATTTTACCGTTGATGGCATTAGCTTGGGTGGGCGGATATTTTATAACGACTTCCGTGCTGATAATGCTGATCTTTCGAACTATACCAACAAAGCTTATGGTACAGAAGGATCAATGGGTTTCCCATTGAATGAAAATAACTCCATGTTGTTGAGATTGAGTTATATACATAACTCCTTGTCTAACATGCGGCCACAGGCTGCGATGTGGCGTTATTTGAATAAAATGGGTAAAAAACAGAATTATGATGACAAGGGGAAATTTGATAGCAACGATTTCTCTGTGACGCTGGGATGGATATATAACAACCTCGATAGAGGTTTCTTCCCGACATCAGGCGTAAGAACATCATTGGATGCGAAATTTACCTTACCTGGCTCAAACAACCAATTCTATAAAACGACCTGGAATACGGCTGGTTATTATCCATTGAATGATGACCATTCATGGGTGCTGACGGGGCGTGCACGCCTGGGTTATGGTGGTGGTTTGGGTGGTAAAGAGATGCCATTCTATGAAAACTTCTATGCCGGTGGTTCCAGCAGCATTCGTGGCTTTAAATCGAATAACGTCGGTCCGAAAGCCATTTATTTAGACAAGACTGGTAAAGCAGAGCCAAATAGCCCATCCCGTGATGCTGTGGGTGGTAATGCGGTAGCGGTGGCCAGCTTTGAACTTATCACACCAACTCCGTTCCTTGATGCGAAATATGCCAATACCGTTCGGACTTCTTTCTTCATAGATGCTGGTACGGTGTGGGATACCAATTGGAATAAAACTGACTACGCTGGGATGCCTGATTACAGCAAACCAAATAATATCCGTGTTTCGGCAGGTATTGCGCTGCAATGGTTGTCACCAATAGGGCCACTTACCTTCTCTTATGCGAAACCAATTAAAGAATACGCCGGTGATAGAGCTGAGCAGTTCCAGTTCAATATTTCTGGCGGAACTTGGTAATTTAACATCATTTTGGTAAAAAAAACGCCCCATTGTCTATTATTAGATGGGGCTACCTTGAGTCTTTTAATCTGTAAAATAGCGTAGGTCAAAGGAGTTTATAGTGAAAAAAGTATTGTGTGCTGCGGGTCTTGGTATGGCATTAGCGTTCTCTGCCGGTGTTCAGGCAGCAGATAAAATTGCTTTAGTGAACGTTGCTGATGTTTTCCAACAACTGCCAGCTCGTGAAGCTGTAGCAAAACAGTTGGACAACGAATTTAAAGGTCGTGCATCCGAATTACAGCGCATGGAATCGGATTTACAGACTAAGATTCAGAAATTGCAGCGTGATGGTGCAACTATGAAAGCCAGCGAACGCGAAAAGTTAGAAAAAGACGTTGTGGCGAAACGTGATGAATTTGCTAAGAAAGCACAGGCTTTCGAAAATGATAATCGTCGTCGTCAGATGGAAGAGCGTAACAAAATTCTGAATCGCATTCAGGATGCTGTTAAAGTAGTTGCTGGTAAAGAAGGATACGATCTTGTACTTGATGCAAATGCAGCTGTGTACTCTGCATCTGGTAAAGATATCACAGCAGAAGTACTGAAACAGGTTAAATAGTAGATGGTTTCAATTCGATTGGCTGACCTCGCTCAGCAGTTGAATGCGCAATTGCAGGGTGATGGCGATATCGTCATCACTGGCATTGCTCCAATGTATTCAGCAAATAGCGAGCAAATTACATTTTTATCTGACAGTCGTTATACTGACAAACTCGCTGAATGTCAGGCTGCGGCTGTTGTATTGCGAGAAGAAGACCTGCCTCATTGCAAGGTTGCCGCACTGGTCGTCAATGACCCTTATCTCGCCTACGCACGCATGGCACAAATCATGGATACCACTCCACAGCCTGCGCAGGACATTCATCCATCTGCAGTCATTTCTCCCGATGTCGTTTTGGGTAAAAATGTGGCCATTGGTGCTAATGCGGTTATCGAATCAGGTGTAGTACTGGGCGATAATACCGTTATTGGTGCGGGTTGCTTTATTGGAAAGAATGCACGGATTGGTAATGGAACCCGCCTGTGGGCCAATGTATCGGTATACCATAATGTTGAAATTGGTGAATCGTGTCTGATCCAATCAGGAACTGTTATAGGATCTGATGGTTTTGGTTATGCTAATAATCGTGGCAATTGGATTAAAATACCTCAGTTGGGTACGGTAATCATTGGTGACCGCGTTGAAATTGGCGCTTGCACAACGATTGATCGCGGTGCGCTGGATAACACTGTTATCGGTAACGGTGTTATCATAGACAATCAATGCCAAATTGCCCACAATGTAACGATCGGCGACAACACCGCAATAGCTGGTGGTGTCACTATGGCAGGTAGCCTGAAGATTGGTCGTTATTGTATGATTGGTGGCGCAAGCGTCATTAATGGGCATATGGAGATCTGTGATAAAGTAACAGTAACGGGTATGGGCATGGTTATGCGTCCAATCACAGAGCCTGGTGTATATTCGTCGGGTATTCCACTACAACCAAACAAAACCTGGCGTAAAACAGCAGCCTTAGTCATGAACATTAATGAGATGAGTAAGCGCTTGAAATCACTGGAACGTCAACTAGAAAATAAAAGCGAGTAATCAGCGGACAATTTTGGTTAAACGTTTTTAGTTAGCATTTTGGTTGTGTTTTTAATTTTTGCGGCCTGCTTGATAACTCTGCATTTGGGGTTTAGCGCAGGCCGTGTCGTTAATATTATGATTCTTATATAGACAGGAAGAGTATTTAGATGAGTGATAATCATACTCTGCATATTGAAGAGATTTTAAATTTACTGCCTCACCGCTACCCATTTTTACTGGTAGATCGTGTTTTAGATTTTGAGGAAGGTAAATTTCTGCGCGCAGTCAAGAATGTAACTTTCAATGAACCATTCTTTCAGGGGCATTTCCCGGGTAAACCGATTTTCCCAGGCGTGTTAATCCTTGAAGCAATGGCTCAAGCTACCGGAATACTGGCATTCAAAAGCGTCGGCACACTTGAACCGGGTGAATTATATTACTTTGCAGGTATTGATGGCGCTCGCTTTAAGCGTCCTGTTCTGCCTGGTGACCAGATGGTAATGGAAGTCGAATTCCTTAAAGAACGTCGCGGTGTTGCATGTTTTAGAGGCGTAGCTAAAGTTGATGGAAAAGTGGCTTGCGAAGCTGAAATGATGTGTGCACGCCGTCGCGGGGCTTAATCCATGATTGATCAGAGTGCAATTATTCATCCTTCTTCCATTGTGGAAGAAGGTGCTGTTATTGGAGCCAATGTTCGCATTGGCCCATTTTGTTTTATTGGTTCTCAGGTTGAAATTGGTGAAGGGACTGAACTGAAATCCCACATCGTGGTTAATGGAATCACTAAGATTGGCCGCGATAACGAAATTTATCAATTTGCTTCTATCGGCGAAGCGAACCAAGATCTCAAATATCAAGGCGAACCAACCCGCGTTGAAATTGGTGACCGCAACCGTATCCGCGAAAGTGTTTCCATCCATCGGGGCACTGTGCAGGGTGGTGGTGTAACCAAAGTTGGCAGTGACAACCTGCTGATGATCAACGCTCATATTGCCCATGACTGCATTATTGGCGATCGCTGTATCATTGCCAACAATGGCACATTGGGTGGGCATGTCATTCTGGGCGATTACGTGATTATCGGTGGCATGACTGCGATTCACCAATTCTGTCAAATCGGCTCCCATGTTATGGTTGGCGGTTGTTCGGGGGTCGCTCAAGACATACCTCCTTATGTTATTGCGCAGGGCAATCATGCCACGCCTTTTGGCTTGAACATTGAAGGCTTGAAGCGTCGTGGGTTTGATAAAGAATCCCTGCATGCAATCCGCAATGCTTATAAGATGCTTTATCGCAGTGGGAAGACATTGGAAGAAGCCAGACAAGAGATAAATGCTCAGGCGGAAAACAACCCGCATGTGAAAGTATTCAGCGATTTTCTGACGAATTCAGCAAAATCCAACCGTGGCATTATTCGCTAGATATACCCTATGGATTTCAAGATGCGTCGCGGCGGCAAGGGAATGACAAATTCGTCGGGAACGAATTTGAACAGCCAAAGGCTGGCCTCCGGTGAGAGGCAGGAGCCTCTCATAATCCCCAGGAGCATAGATAACTATGTGACTGGGGTGAATGAGTGCAGCCAACAAAGAGGCAACTTGAAAGGCGACGGGTATATACCCTATGGGTTTCAAGATGAAATACAACGGGTATAGATGAAGGATACTCCTTTGACTACCATTTCTTCTGTTAGCAATCAGCGGCCGCTGACAATTGGTTTGGTTGCCGGAGAAACATCTGGCGACATTCTTGGTGCAGGGCTGATTCGCGCATTGAAAGCAAAAATCCCGGATGCCCGCTTTGTGGGTGTTGCTGGTCCTCTTATGCAGGCGGAAGGTTGTGAAGCCTGGTATGAGATGGAAGAACTGGCAGTAATGGGGATCGTTGAAGTTCTAGGGCGATTGCCCCGCTTGCTGAAAATACGCAAAGATTTAACGGCCCGTTTTGCTGAATTGAAGCCGGATGTATTTATCGGCATTGATGCCCCTGATTTCAACATTACTTTAGAGGGTCAGCTTAAACAGCGTGGGATCAAAACGATCCATTACGTTAGCCCATCAGTATGGGCGTGGCGTCAGAAACGCGTGTTTAAAATTGGTCGCTCGACGGATTTGGTGCTGGCATTTTTGCCGTTTGAAAAAGCGTTCTACGAGCGGTTTAATGTCCCATGTCGCTTCATTGGTCACACAATGGCCGATGCAATGCCTCTGCAAGCAGACAAAGCAGCCGCCAGAGAAAGATTGGGCATTCCATTTAATGCCCATTGTCTGGCGATGTTGCCTGGTAGCCGTCATGCTGAAGTGGAGATGTTGAGTGCTGACTTTCTAAAAACAGTACAGCAGCTACGCAAGAAATTGCCTGATTTGCACGTATTGGTTCCTTTAGTGAATGCCAAGCGCCGTGAACAATTTCAGCGGATTAAAAATGAAATTGCTCCGGACTTGCCAATTCACCTATTGGATGGAAATGCCCGTGATGCCATGATTGCCAGTGATGCGGCTTTATTGGCATCCGGTACGGCTGCACTGGAGTGTATGCTAGCTAAATGCCCAATGGTGGTGGGCTATAGAATGAAACCTTTTACATTCTGGCTGGCAAAACGCCTGGTGAAGACACCGTATGTTTCCTTGCCTAACTTGCTGGCAGGCAAAGAGTTAGTCAAAGAATTATTGCAGGATGAATGCGAGCCTCAGGCGTTATCAGAGGCTTTGTTACCTCTTTTACAAGGTGGGGAAGAGGTAGAAATGCTGAAAAAAACATTCCTGCATTTGCATGAAAGCATTCGTTGTGATGCTGATGAACAGGCTGCACAGGCCGTTCTGGAATTAGCGAGAAGATAATGGATTTTGTTTATCCTCAGGCAAATTTGATTGCTGGTGTTGATGAAGTTGGACGCGGCCCCTTAATTGGGGCTGTTGTTACTGCGGCAGTGATTTTGGATCCCGCTAACCCCATTACTGGCTTGACGGATTCGAAAAAACTCACGGAAAAACGCCGTGAAGCGCTGTATCTGGAAATTCAAGAAAAAGCCTTGTGCTGGAGCCTTGGGCGTGCCGAGCCAGAAGAGATAGATAAGCTCAATATCCTCCATGCAACGATGCTTGCCATGCAGCGTGCGGTAGCAGGCTTGGCAATCGTGCCTGATTTCGTCCTGATTGATGGCAACCGTTGCCCTGCATTGGCAATGCCGGCACAAGCTGTGGTGAAAGGGGATAGTCTGGTGGCTGAAATCAGTGCCGCCTCTATCCTTGCTAAAGTAACGCGTGACAGAGAAATGGCAGAATTGGATAAACAATTCCCTGAGTACGGTTTCGCGAAACATAAAGGTTATCCTACCGCCTTGCATCTGGAAAAATTAGCGTTGCTGGGTGCTACGGAACATCATCGTAAAAGTTTTGCGCCGGTTAAACGGGCGTTAGGTCTTGGATAAATATCTGGGCAAACTATGACAGAACCACGTTTTGTGCACTTGCGTGTTCACAGCGACTATTCAATGATTGATGGTCTGGCTAAGACTAACCCATTGGTGAAAGCGGTTGCCAAGTTGGGGATGCCGGCTTTTGCGATTACGGATTTTACCAACCTGTGCGGGTTGGTAAAATTTTATGGCAGTGCACATGGTGCAGGCATCAAGCCGATTATTGGTGCTGACTTCTATATGGAAAGTGATTTGTTGGGTGACGAATACGCTCACCTGACAGTTCTTGCCCGCAATAACGAAGGTTATCAAAACCTGACGCTATTGATTTCTGAAGCTTACCAAAAAGGTTATGGTGCGATTGGCCCAACAATCAAACGGGAATGGTTGGTAAAATATCGTGCGGGTTTGATCCTGCTATCGGGCGGGCGTATGGGGGATGTCGGGAAATTCCTGCTGCGTGGCAATCGTGCGATGGTGGATCAGTGCCTCGATTTCTATCATGAGCATTTCCCGGATAGTTATTACCTCGAATTGATCCGTACAGGACGTCAGGATGAAGAAAACTATCTTCATGCGGCAGTTGAATTGGCGGCAGAAAAAAATCTGCCCGTTGTGGCAACCAATGATGTCTGTTTCTTAGAAAGCGAAGATTTTGACGCACACGAAATCCGGGTAGCCATTCATGATGGCTACACATTGGTAGATCCAAAGCGTCCCAAAAATTACAGCCCTCAGCAATATTTACGCAGTGAACAGGAAATGTGTGAGCTTTTCTCCGATATTCCTGAAGCGCTGCAAAACAGTGTAGAAATAGCTAAACGCTGTAATGTCACTATCCGCCTTGGTGAGTACTTTCTTCCGCAATTTCCAACGGGAGATATGAGCACCGAAGATTTCTTGATTGAAAAATCCAAACAAGGTCTGGAAGAGCGTTTGGAGTTTCTTTATCCCGACCCGGAAATCAGAGCGCAAAAACGAACGGAATATGACGAACGTCTGGATATTGAACTAAAAGTTATCAACCAGATGGGATTTCCCGGTTACTTCCTGATAGTGATGGAGTTTATCCAGTGGTCAAAAGATAATGGTGTTCCTGTAGGGCCGGGCCGTGGCTCCGGTGCAGGATCGCTTGTGGCCTATGCTTTAAAAATTACCGATCTTGACCCATTGGAATTCGATTTGCTGTTCGAACGTTTCCTTAACCCTGAACGTGTCTCGATGCCTGACTTTGACGTCGATTTCTGCATGGAAAAGCGTGATCAGGTGATTGATCACGTTGCAGATATGTATGGGCGAGACGCGGTATCCCAGATAATCACTTTCGGTACAATGGCCGCAAAAGCGGTTATTCGGGACGTGGGCCGTGTACTTGGTCATCCGTACGGGTTTGTTGATCGTATATCAAAATTAGTGCCTTCCGATCCCGGCATGACGCTGGAAAAAGCCTTTGTAGCAGAGCCTCAACTGCCTGAAATTTATGAAGCAGATGAAGAGGTCAAAGCGCTTATCGATATGGCGCGTAAGCTGGAAGGCGTCACCCGCAACGCCGGTAAGCATGCCGGTGGTGTTGTTATTGCACCAACCAAAATTACTGATTTTGCCCCTATTTATTGCGATCCGGAAGGGCTAAACCCGGTTACCCAGTTTGACAAGAACGATGTGGAATACGCGGGGTTGGTTAAGTTTGACTTTCTTGGGTTGAGAACACTCACCATTATCAACTGGGCGCTTGATATGGTGAATGTACGCCGAGCCAAAAAAGGCTTGGAGCCTATCGATATTGCGGCTATTCCGCTGGACGATAAGAAAAGTTTCGATATGCTGCAACGGGCGGAAACGACAGCGGTGTTCCAGCTTGAATCCCGCGGCATGAAAGACCTCATCAAGCGTCTGCGTCCTGACAGTTTCGAAGACATGATCGCATTGGTGGCGTTGTTCCGTCCGGGGCCGTTGCAATCTGGTATGGTGGATAACTTTATCGACCGTAAACACGGCCGGGAAGAGATCTCTTATCCGGATGTTGAGTGGCAGCATGAATCTTTGAAACCCGTATTGGAGCCAACTTACGGCATCATTTTGTATCAGGAACAGGTGATGCAGATTGCTCAGGTATTGGCGGGTTATACCTTGGGCGGCGCGGATATGCTCCGCCGGGCAATGGGTAAGAAAAAGCCTGAGGAGATGGCTAAGCAGCGTTCGGTATTTGAAGAAGGTGCAATAAATCAGGGTGTCGATGGCGAACTCTCGATGAAAATCTTCGATTTGGTGGAGAAATTCGCGGGTTATGGCTTCAACAAATCACACTCAGCTGCTTATGCATTAGTTTCTTATCAGACTTTATGGCTGAAAGCACACTATCCGGCCGAATTCATGGCGGCCGTGATGACCGCAGATATGGATAACACCGAAAAGGTCGTTGGATTGGTCGATGAATGTTGGCGCATGGGGTTAAAAGTCTTGCCGCCAGATATCAACAGTGGCCTGTACCATTTCCATGTCAATGATGACGGTGAAATTGTTTACGGCATTGGTGCAATTAAGGGTGTGGGTGAAGGGCCGATTGAGGTCATCATTGAAGCCCGCCAGTCTGGCGGACACTTTAAGGAGCTGTTCGACCTGTGCGCGCGAGTTGATACCAAAAAGATAAATCGTCGCGTGATGGAAAAACTGATCATGTCCGGCGCTTTCGACAGGTTGGGGCCACATCGTGCGGCATTGATGTCTTCGCTGGAAGATGCGTTAAAAGCAGCGGAGCAACATGCCAAAGCTGAAGCTATCGGTCAAACGGATATGTTTGGCGTGTTGGCTGAAGAACCGGAAGAAGTTGAGCGTTCATATGCCAGCACACCAGAATGGCCGGATCAGGTGGTTCTGGACGGGGAGCGTGAAACGCTGGGGCTGTATCTGACAGGTCACCCTATTACTGGTTATCTAAAAGAAATTGAACGTTACACAAATGGATTGCGTCTAAAAGATGTGAACCCGACACCTCGTGGTCAAGTTACGACTGTGGTAGGTTTGGTTCTGGCTTCCAAAATATTGACAACCAAGCGTGGAAACCGGATTGGCATCAGCACGCTGGATGATCGTTCCGGTCGGTTGGAAATCATGTTGTTTTCCGATGCGCTGGAAAGGTATCAACATTTATTGGAACAGGACAAAATTTTGATAGCTACCGGACAAGTCAGCTTTGATGACTTCAACGGTGGGCTTAAAATGACGGTCCGTGAATTAATGGATATCAGCGAGGCTCGTGAAAAATTTGCACGTGGTCTTGCTATCTCGTTGTCAGACAGGCAAATTGATGAACAATTATTGAACCGTCTTCGTGGCGCTTTGGAGCCACATCGTTCAGGGACGATACCGGTTCATCTTTATTACCAGCGGGTAGATGCCCGTGCCCGTTTAAGATTCGGTGCAACATGGCGGGTAACACCAACGGATACCCTTTTGACAGATCTGCGAACTCTGCTGGGTAACGAGCAGGTAGAATTAGAATTTGACTAAAATAGGAACGTTATGAGTCTGAACTTTCTGGATTTTGAACAGCCGATTGCCGAGCTGGAAGCGAAAATCGATTCGCTCACCGCAGTTAGCCGTCAAGATGAAAAGCTAGATATAAATCTGGATGAAGAAATCCAACGTTTGCGAGAAAAAAGCCTGGAGCTGACTCGCAAGATTTTCTCTGATTTAGGAGCATGGCAAGTATCCCAGTTAGCGCGCCATCCTCTGCGTCCTTACACACTGGATTACATCAAGCGTATTTTTACAGATTTTGAAGAGCTGGCAGGCGATCGCGCCTATGCTGATGACAAAGCAATCGTTGGTGGCCTGGCACGTATCGAGGGTCGTCCGGTGATGATTATTGGTCACCAGAAAGGGCGTGAAACGAAAGAGAAAATCCGTCGTAATTTTGGCATGCCATCGCCAGAAGGCTATCGTAAGGCGTTGCGATTGATGGAAATGGCTCAGCGTTTCAAGTTGCCAATCATCACCTTCATTGATACTCCTGGCGCCTATCCCGGCGTGGGGGCTGAAGAACGTGGTCAGTCAGAGGCGATTGCCCGTAATTTACGTGAAATGTCTCATCTTTCTGTTCCAATCATCTGTACGGTTATCGGTGAAGGCGGATCTGGCGGTGCGTTGGCATTAGCCGTTGGTGATAAGATAAATATGTTGGAATACAGCACGTTCTCCACGATTTCTCCAGAAGGCTGTGCTTCTATCTTGTGGAAGAGTGCTGAAAAAGCGCCACTGGCAGCGGAAGCAATGGGAAATACAGCCCCACGTCTGAAAGAACTGAAATTGATTGATACCGTTATTCCTGAGCCATTGGGTGGTGCACATCGTCACTACGACAAAATGGCGGAGGCATTGAAAAATCAATTACTGTCCGATCTTGCTGAATTGAGTGAATTGGACGATGAAGAATTAGTTAACCGTCGTTATGAACGCTTAATGCAATACGGTTACTGCTGATTTTCGACAATATTAAGTTCTGATTAAATTCTGAAATAAATTTTAAAAGCTGCCGTAATATATGGCAGCTTTTTATAATGCAATAATCTTGCTTATATGTTGATAACAGGTGGAACACGCTGATGGAGGATAACTCCTCAGTATTTCCACCTTTTTTATTATTTAGAGGAGTGAAAACATCACTTTCTATACCATCTGGTATTATTATTCCTGATGACATTAGGGTGGAGTAGGGTATCTCATCGATTAGGATTAAAAAAATAAGTTGAGTTTTCTATGGCCAAATATAAATACATTATTTATGCATTTTCTTGTGTACTTATCTGGAGTTTTATTCCTTCAATAGCCCGTTTTGGGCAGAAAGATATGGATCATTTCCAATATCTATTCTGGTCAAATGTGCTGTCTGTTTTAGCGGTATTTGTGGTTGCACTTGTCATGGGAAAGAGCTGGAAGCAACTTTTACTCATCCCTTTTCCCGTGATACTTAAGGTATTGATCTTGGGCGCATTGGATTGTTTCTTCTATCTGCTGCTCTACTATGGCTATTCCATTGAGAATGGGGTGGCTGTTTTGGTAATTCAATATAGTTGGCCACTGATGATTATCGGGTTGTCGTTTTTCTTGTTTAAAGAAAGGCTGTCAATCAGGCAAATGATCGGCATTGCAATAGGCTTTATTGCTGTCGTGATTACCTTTACAAAAGGCAATATTACGGAAATTGCAGTAGAGCACCCTCTGGCATTGCTGCTGGTATTCAGTGGAGCGTTTTGTTTTGCATTGATGTCTGTACTATCAAGGCAATTTGCCATTGATTCCTATATCTGTACATTTTGGGTGTTTCTGTGTTCGACGCTAGTTTCCGCTGTATTTATGTTCGCCTTTAGCCGCATTAATGTACCTGTTGGTGATTCACTGGTGCCGACGTTGCTCAACGGTATCATATTAAATGGTGTTTCCTACATCATTTGGTTCAAAGCCATGAATGGCCCTGATTCCCACAAAACTGCGTCGATATTGTTTTTATCGCCCATCTTATCAATGATGTGGATAGTCCTGTTTTTTGGCGACGCTTTTGTTCCGGCTTATGTCATAGGATTGGCACTTGTTATTATCTCGGGCCTGCTTTGTATTAAAGCCAAGAATAAGGATTCTGGACAGGAAGAACTGAGGAATGATTTTGCTGAAGATTGATCTGGCTAAAGTGAAGAAAGGCTTGGTACTGCAATGACAAATATTCATGAGCCTCTGTTGGCGATGCTGGCTGAACAGGTCGGATCATATAAAAAAATATTGGTTGGTTTCAGCGGTGGATTGGATTCCATCGTATTGCTGCATTTGTTGGTACGCCTGCGCAATCAATATCGGCAATCACAGCGGGAACCGTTGATGTTAAGGGCTATCCACATCCATCATGGTTTGAACGTAAAAGCGGATTCATGGGTTGAACATTGCCGTCAGGTTTGTACTGATTGGCAGGTTGATTTCCTTACTGAAAAAGTCAGTCTGAATACACGTCAGGATGGCATTGAGGCTGCGGCCCGTGATGCTCGTTACCAATCTTTTAGGCGTGAATTACAGCGAGATGAGATTTTAATAACGGCGCAACATCTTGATGATCAGGCGGAAACATTCCTTTTGGCTTTAAAGCGGGGGAGTGGCCCTGCTGGCCTGTCTTCCATGCCTTCCAGTATGCGTTTTGCTGGAACGACATTGCTTCGTCCATTGTTGAATGCAAGCCGGGCAGAGTTAGAAAAGTATGCGCAGGTACAAGGGTTGAAATGGATTGAAGATGATAGCAATCAAGACGATCGCTATGATCGTAATTTCCTGCGACTGCATATTACGCCATTGCTTAATCAGCGCTGGCCTCACTTTCCACAGGCGGTTTCCCGTAGCGCCAATCTGTGTGGAGAACAAGAGCAATTGTTGGATGAATTGTTAAGCGAGGCGTTGAAAGAAGTAACCACATCGGAAGGGGCAATATCTATCCCGCCTTTGATAACCTGCTCCGAAGCTAAACGTAATGCATTGCTGCGTCGCTGGCTGGCTTGGCTTGGCATAAAAATGCCTTCACGAGAGCAATTACAACGTATCTGGTCAGAAGTGGCACTTGCCCGTCAGGACGCAGAGCCTTGTTTCAGATTAGGTCAACATGATATCCGTCGCTATCGGCAGAAACTCTGGCTGACTCCTCTTTATCAACGTTTAGCGGGGAGAACGATTGAATGGAATTGGGGCGCAGAACAGAAACTGACCTTGCCGGACGGTTTGGGAGAGCTAATGCTGACGGAAGGAAAGATGTTTGAAGTCAGGGCGCCAGATGAACATGAACGAGTGACCATTCGTTTTGGTATACAAGGCCATATCAGCATTGTCGGGCGGCAACATTCCCGCCACAGTAAAAAGCTATGGCAGGAACTGGGGGTTGCTCCTTGGTTAAGGGAAAGAACACCATTGCTTTACTATAACGACCAATTGATTGCGGCACTGGGCGTTTTCGTGACAAAAGAAGGCCAATGTCTGGCTGATGAAAAAGGCATTTCAATTCAGTGGAGAGGGAAAGAACCACGTACTGAGTGATAAATTGACGATCATTTATGCCCCGGAACTGAATGAAAGACTTCAGCTTTTTACCGGAGGCCAGCCTTGGATTGGGCAAGTTCGTTCCTGACGAATTTGCCGTTCTCTTGCCATTGTTCTGCATCTTGAAACCAATGAATATTTATACGTAAATATAATGCTGTATTGCTTTGCTGTGTAATTAAATATTCATTTATCAAATAAGATGTTCACTTATTAAATAAGTTTCTTTATAAGAGTATGTTATAAATAAATTTCTGAGCAGAGATAAATTAACCTTATGTTATATTTTGAATTATTTATTATTGAAAAATTCAAATTATATACTATATTTCAAAGTATAGAAAAAAATTGACAACCATTTAAAATGGCGTTTTTATTTTTATTGCATGTCAAATTGTTTCTCCGTTTATCATGTTTATTCTATTTAGTGGCAGGTGGGTTATTTTTATCAAAGCAAACTTTTTCTTCCTATCTCTATGTATAAATAACCTTACTGTTATATACGAAAAGTATTAACTGATGATTGATCATGGTTTTTTTAATAGGGTTATAGGTAAGTGCTAACATTGAGTAAAATATACCTGTTGTCTTTCACATTGCAGTTTAGCCAGCTTTGTTCGCTACTCTCGCTAACTCTGGCTACTGTTTTTATAAGCAGTCAGTTATCTATATTATTTTCTTGGGGATTAATGCTATCACAGCCTTGGTGAAATTCGATTTCCATTGAATTTATATATATATAATTTTTTGTTTTATAAATGTAATGATTTAAAGATAAATAATATTTTTAAATTAGAAAAGAGGCATTTTATGATGAAGGTAAATAATATAGATCACTCTATTATAAATAATTATATTAAAGATGATCTTAATAAAAGATTTTTTCAAGACATGAAAGGACGAGAAATAGATCCAGTGCTTATCGTCAATCCAGCGGAAAAGATCCTGATTTCCACTAAAGGGGAGAGCGCGGATGCATTTGCTTCAATGATAAGTGAAATAATTTATTTTCGTCTTAATGTAACGGTTGATAATAGCGGCAGGACGTTTAACGGTCAGGGATGGAGCCTGAATAGTATTGGAGTAGGTGGTTTTACTGGCAGGATCTATTCTGATGATTTAACTATTCTTTATATGAAAGCACACCGCTTTTGGTTTTATGAGGTGTTTACATTAATTTTTATCGCCTTTTATGATGATGAATCAACATATTTAGGTACGTTCAGAGGTAGCGGAATTTCGAGCGCCAGTGGCATTGGTTCTGGCACAGGTATTTTTTATTGATGCTGATGAAATGAATAACATGTTTTTCCCAGATAACAGAAGGGATTACATTGTATGAATTTTTAGATGAGGCAACAAAGCTGCACCGTGAAAGATGAAGGAAATATTTCATAGATTGGATTCATTGTGTTAGATGAGTCTTTTCATCTGGGAAAATGTCTTTCGATATTGAATTTACCAAAGTAATATTTTGTTTTTTAATAAGTGAGAGAGTGGTTTTTTATATAAATAATGGTTTTTGTATATAAATGATAATCTTTACAGAAGTAATCAGGCAATTGAGATGATATTTAGCAAATTAGATGAAAATGCATTTCCAGATAGACAAAAGCCCTCATAATAATTGAGGACTTTTGTGCTGTGCCGTTGTAATTTTATGTATATATTGATTATCACAACGAGGAACGTTCAATAACGATTGTTCCAATCTCTGGATGACTAAAACTGATAATGTGATCTAACCTTAATTCACGGGTTTCTCCATCTGATTCGACGAGAAGGTATTCAACTTTCTTTCTCAAGATCAATTCCTTAGCCTTCCCCTCAAATAACTTATCATCTATCAATTGAATGTGTAAATGTAGCCGATGCTGACAAGCAAGTTCAAGGTTATCGTAATCGTCACAGTTAATTGGTTGATATTCAGTATCTATAGACATATTTGCTCACCACTATGTTAGTGGCGGTGATTGTGCCGCCCGTGATTGACCAAACTTAAACGTAAAAATGCTACCTACGACTATAGCACACTAACCTTCTGTGATGACTGCATAAGCCTGTGGTAACTACGTTGAAATTAGAAGTAGGTTAAACTGCTACCTGGTCATTATGCAATGAGATTGCATCATAATATTTTATTTTCTCTCTATGTATTTTGAGATACGGTAAAGTAACGTCAATCTTGCCACGTAAATCTCATGTTTTATAGCTTGTTGACGTTATAAAATAATGGGTTGGGATTTACTGGATATTATGTTGAATTTTCTGGGTAAAATGATGATGAAGAAAAAATTATTACTGGCGTTGCTGGCTGCTGGAGTATTTACAGTGGCAGGATGTCAGAAGCACGGTGCACTATCAGACAGCTCAGCATTGCAGGTCAAGGCAGTATCGCAGGATAAGATTTTGCCAACTGAAAAAGTGTTTAGTGGTGTTATACCTTGCGCAGATTGTGCAGGGATTGAGATGACATTACAGCTTGCTAAGGATGGGGAATATATTCTGGGGCAAACCTATCAGGGAGCTAAAAGTGAGGAGAATACGTTTTTTGAAACCGGTCATTGGGTAGTTAGTGGTAAAAAAATCGTATTGAGCAGTGAAGAAGGCAAAAAATCTTATTACCAAATGAAAGGCGAAAATCTGGTTATGCTGGATATTCAGGGTCAGCCGATCCAATCAAATTTCAACTACGAATTGGCTAAAGTCGCCCCGAAAAAGCTGGCAGGGGAGTACAGCTATTTTGCTGATTCGGCAACCTTTACTGAGTGCGGCACTGGAAAACGTTATGATGTTTCAGAAAATATCGATCTGGAGCGTGGCTACAGTGCTACGGGAGTAGAAGGCGGTACACCCGTTTATGTAGAAGTAGAGGGATATTATACTCTTCGCCCTTCTATGGAAGATGGCCTGTTTGATAATTCGCTGATCCAGACAGGCAAGATTCATTTCGATAAGGCATCATCTTGCAATACTAAAAAGTAATGCTGATGAGTTGAGCAATCCCTAAAAAATTAAAAAGGCCCGCACAAAGTAAATGTGCAGGCCTTTCAATTCAATCAGCCCTTTCAGGCCAGATCAAATGTGTTGAAGTTACCCTTTCAGGAATTCGACAACATTTTCCAGTTTCAGCAATTGCTTGTCACCGCTGCGACGACATTTGTATTCGATCTCGCCGTTATCAAGGTTGCGATCGCCGATAACCAGAGTGTGCGGTACACCAATCAGCTCCATGTCGGCAAACATAACACCTGGACGCTCTTTGCGGTCATCAAAAATTACATCAATACCGCTGGCACGTAAGTCAGCATAGAGTTTTTCTGCCACTTCTTTCACGCGGTAAGATTTGTGCATGTTCATTGGCAGAATTGCTACTTGGAACGGTGCAATGGCATCAGGCCAAATAATGCCACGATCATCGTGGTTCTGTTCAATTGCAGCAGCAACAATTCGGGTTACACCGATACCGTAACAGCCCATTGTAACAACCTGATTTTGCCCATCTTCATTCTGTACTGTCGCTTTCAGGGCATCTGAATATTTAGTACCCAATTGGAAGATATGGCCCACTTCAATGCCGCGCTTGATTAGCAGAGTTCCTTGCCCGTCTGGGCTGACGTCACCTTCGACTACATTACGGATATCTGCAACTTCTGGCAGTGGCAAATCACGTTCCCAGTTAATGCCGAAGTAATGTTTGTCATCCATGTTGGCACCGGCACCAAAATCACTCATGACAGATACGCTACGGTCGATAATGACAGGCATTGGCAGGTTGACTGGGCCCAAAGAGCCAGGGCCTGCTTTCACGATGGCACGGATTTCTTCTTCAGTTGCAAATGTCAGAGGGCTGGCAACCAACGGTAGTTTTTCTGCTTTGACTTCATTCAATTCATGATCACCGCGCACCAATAGAGCAACTAATTTGTGCCCACTTTCTTCGGTGGCATGAACCATCAATGTCTTGACGGTTTTTTCGATTGGCAGATTGAATTGTTCAACCAGTTCCGCAATAGTTTTTGCATTTGGCGTATCCACCAGATGCATTTCTTCTGATGGTGCAGCACGTTCCTGAGATGGCATAACGGCTTCTGCCAGTTCAATATTCGCGGCGTAGTTGGATTCGGTAGAGAATACGATATCGTCTTCCCCACTTTCTGCCAGAACCTGGAATTCATGGGAAGCACTGCCGCCGATAGAACCGGTATCTGCCAGAACCGGACGGAAATCCAGACCAATACGAGTAAAGATTTTGCTGTAAGCATCGTACATCTTATCGTAAGTTTCTTGCAGGGATTCTTGGGTTGTGTGGAAAGAGTATGCATCCTTCATGATAAATTCACGGGAACGCATCACACCAAAACGTGGACGGACTTCATCACGGAATTTAGTCTGGATCTGGAACAGATTCAACGGAAGCTGTTTGTATGAAGTGACTTCATTACGAATCAGATCGGTAATGACCTCTTCATGGGTTGGCCCTAAAACGAAAGGACGTTCACCGCGATCAACAAAACGCAGTAGCTCCGGGCCATATTGTTCCCAACGGCCGCTTTCTTGCCACAAATCTGCTGGCTGAACTACCGGCATGGAAACCTCAATCGCTCCTGCATTATTCATTTCTTCACGAACAATGTTTTCAACTTTCTTCAACACACGAACACCTGTCGGCATCCAGTTGTATAGACCTGAAGCGAGCTTACGGATCATTCCGGCACGAAGCATCAGTTTATGACTGACTACTTCAGCATCAGCAGGCGTCTCTTTTAAAGTAGAGAGCAGATATTGGCTAGTACGCATAGTAAGTTTCCATTGGATATACCCGTCATCTTTCAAGTTGCCTCTTGGTTGGCTGCGTTCATTCACTTCGGTCACAGAGTTATCTATGCTTCCGGAGGTTCATTCCCTTGCCGCTGCGGTGCATCTTGAAATCCATGGGGCATAGCAAATTGCTTTTGGGTGACAAAGTATTGCCACCCAACCCAGAAAAAAATAAACCACTAGTTTACCAGCGAGCTTGCGATGTCCAAAGGGGTTTTAGCGGGGTTCGATAGAAACTACTTCTGTCATCGTGCCGTGAACCACCCAGCGGACATTGAAATCCAGAATATGAACAGCATATATCCTGTGTTTCTGCTCCTTCTTACGATAGGCAGGACGGGGATCTTGGGCCAAAATTTGGCAGATAAAGCGCCGTAAATGAGGATAATTGGCCTGATGGGATAAAAGTTGGCATTCCGCTTCTGGTGAGAAACCCACGTCCATATTGGCTTCAGGCGCTGATTGGGCAAAGCCCGCTCTGGCCTCAGGATGAGATTCGGCAAAAGGCAGATAAGGTTTTATATCAATGACAGGGGTTCCATCAACCAGATCTAAGCTGCCAAGTTCCAGAATAACTCGATTGTTTTTGCATTGAATATCTTTCAATTCGACTAATGACATCCCAATCGGATTTGGGCGGAAAGTTGAGCGGGTAGCAAATACCCCCATTTTGGCATTTCCACCCAAACGAGGAGGGCGCACCAAGGGATTCCAGCCACCTTCCATAGTTTGGTGAAAAATAAAAATAATCCACAAATGGCTGAATTGTTCTAACCCGCGTACTGCATCAACTTGATTAAAGGGCGTAAGTAACTCTAGCTGACCTGTTCCATCTTCCACCAAGCCTGGTTGACGGGGGATAGCAAACTTCTCTTTATAAGGAGAATGAATGGTGCCTATTTGTGTAAAATGAAAATCGGTCATGGGTGTTTTTTAATAGCGGTTTGAATAATTAATTATTTGTCGTCAACAGAGCTGAACCTTCACAAACGGCAACTTGGTAACAACCTTGACCAGACAAAATAGCACATTGATGAAGCAAGACGGCATTAGCATTTAAAGAAGCGGCTTTTGTCAGCATGCCTTGGCGAGCTTTTTCAATGCTTGCTGGCGGATCTTGCAATGTGTTGCGACAGGATTCGCCAGCAACAATACCTAAATCTTTAAAGGGCGAGCCTGAAAGCTCATCTGTTTTGGTATATAGGCGGACATTATAGGCTGCATTGCTTTTCTTGATTGATTGGTGTTGTTTTTCCGCTTTATCAACTTGAGTTGTGAGTGAAGTACAGCCAGCCATAAAGAGCGCCATGAAACAGATAGGTAACACACGCATCGAATTGGATCCTTATATTGATAATGTCAGTATATAGGGAATGAATGGCTCTTAACTCTGAAACTCAAATGAACTCATTCAATTTTCTCAAAAAAATGGGTGGATATAAAAATATCCACCCGATGATTTTAATCTTGATTGGCTTAATATGAAAGATTACCAGCCTTTAATCGCTCCACCTTTGAAAACTTCCAAGGCTTCTTGTTCTACTTCCGGAGATTGGTATGCTTTCACGAATTTTTGTACGTTTTCAGCATCCTTATTATCTTCACGGCTAACGATAATGTTTACGTAAGGTGAATCTTTATCTTCAACAAAAATCCCATCTTGTTCTGGTGTCAGGCCAATTTGCCCGGCGTAGGTATTGTTGATAATGGCCAGAGCAATTTTCTGATCATCCAGTGAACGCGGCAATTGAGGCGCTTCCAACTGAACAATCTTCAAGTGTTTAGGATTGCTGGTAATGTCCAAAAGCGTTGGCAACAAACCAACACCCTCTTTCAGTGTGATTAAGCCTTGTTTTTGCAATAATAGCAGAGCACGGCCCTGGTTGGTTGGATCGTTTGGTATAGCAATTTGCGAGCCATCTTGCAGTTCATCCAGAGATTTAATCTTCTTGGAATAAGCAGCCATTGGGAAGATAAAAGAGTTACCAACAATGGCCAGCTTATAATTGCGATCTTTGACTTGTTGATCTAAAAACGGTTTATGCTGGAAGATATTGACGTCAATATCACCCTTGCTCAGTGATTCATTCGGCAGTACATAGTCATTGAATGTGGTCAATTCAACATCAAGGCCGTATTTATCCTTGGCGACTTTCTTGGCAACTTCTGCAACTTTTAATTCGGGCCCTGCGATAACACCCACTTTAATGTGATTTGGATCTCTTTGTTCTTGCCCGCAGCCTGCAAGAGCTAAAGTGCCTAATAATGCGCCTATTACAGCAACGGTTTTTAATTTCACTGACATATTTTACCCCTATTGAATACTGAATTATAACCTGTCTAATCAAGCTAATGCGTACTACTATAATGAGGCTTTCGAATATAAGCCCTGTTGTAATAGGTGCTGTTACCAGCACCTTTGTTGACGTAACGTTATTTACGGTTAACCGCTTTTGCCAGGCGATCGCCGCTCAATTGGATCAAGAATACTAAAACAACCAATAAAGCTAATACGGTATTCATCACGGTTGCATCATAGCCGATGTAACCATATTGGTAGCCAATTTGCCCAAGGCCACCGGCACCGACAGTACCGCCCATCGCGGAATAGCCAACGAGAGTAATTAACGTAATCGTGGCAGCATTGATTAAACTTGGCAGTGCTTCTGGCAATAAGATCTTTTTGACAATTTGGAACGGCGTTGCGCCCATCGCACGTGCTGCTTCGATCAAGCCAGATGGAATTTCCAATAAGGCATTCTCAACCATGCGGGCAATAAAAGGTGCCGCACCGACAGTGAGTGGAACAATCGCCGCTTGTAACCCAATGGACGTTCCTACAAGCAACCGGGTGAATGGGATCATCCATACCAGCAGGATAATAAAAGGCACTGAGCGCGTAATATTGGCTAATGCCGAAAGTATGCGGTAAAGTGTTGCATTTTCAATAATCTGCCCAGGACGGGTAACATATAGAAGTACGCCCGCTGGCAATCCGATAACAAAGCCAAAGAAACCAGAAACAAAAGTCATCACGAGAGTTTCCCAGACTCCTTTAGCCAATAATAAAATCATTCCTTCAGACATAACCGAGAACCTCTACCTTTACATGATGCTCTTTTAAAAACGCGATTGTTGCTTTGATATTGTCACTTTCACCATCTAACTCAGCTAGCATGACACCAAATTTGACCCCGCCAGCGTAATCCATTTGGGAGCTCAGGATACTGATATCAATATTGAAACGGCGAACTGCCATGGAAATTAAAGGGGCATCAACGGATTTGCCTGTAAATTCCAGTTTCAGCAATGGACAAAGGTCAGGTGCGCATTCCGGCTGTAATTTCTGCACATAGTCTTCTGGAATATCCAAATGCAGCGTAGCTTTAATGAATTCTTGTGCAACCGGCGTTTTGGGATGTGAGAATATTGCGCTCACAGTATCTTGCTCAATCAATTGACCGCCACTGATAACAGCAACTTGATCACAGATGCGTTTAACGACATCCATTTCATGGGTAATCAAAAGAATAGTAAGGCCCAGACGACGGTTAATGTCTTTCAGCAATTCAAGAATCGAACGGGTTGTTGCCGGATCGAGTGCGCTGGTGGCTTCATCGCAAAGAAGCACTTTTGGTGAATTCGCCAAAGCACGGGCAATAGCAACACGCTGTTTTTGACCGCCAGACAAATTGGCTGGGTAAGCATCATGTTTATCAGCAAGACCAACCAATTCCAGCAATTCGTTAACTTTGGCCTTTATTTCTGCTTTTGGTGTGTTATTCAATTCTAAAGGCAAGGCAACGTTGCCAAACACCGTTCTGGATGACAATAGATTAAAGTGCTGGAAAATCATGCCAATATGACGACGTGCATGAGTGAGTTCACGATCGGAAAGTGCAGTAAGATCTTGCCCTGCAACCAATACCTGACCTGATGTTGGGCGCTCAAGCATATTCACACAGCGGATCAAGGTGCTTTTCCCTGCACCGGAAGAACCAATGACACCATAGATTTGCCCTTGCGGGACATGTAAGTTGATATCTGAAAGCGCGTTGATTGAGCGCGTTCCTTGTTGAAATATCTTATTTATCTGAGTCAGTCTTATCATTTTTTTCTTATTAAATGTAAAGATGAATGACTTGAGGGCATTTCAACAAGTCATGATTTGAAGTGGATGTTAAGGCGTCTAGACGTCTAAGTCAACTGTGAATAAATTAAATGCTGCATTCTCATTCAGTCATGAATCATGCGATACTGTCAGCTTCGCATATTCTCGGAGCAATCAAGTGACTCAAGGTATTCCCGCCGTATTTTTAGATCGTGACGGCACGATTAACATCGATCATGGTTATGTACATGAAATAGATAACTTCCAATTTATTGATGGCACCATCGAAGCCATGCTGGAATTGAAAAAAATGGGCTATGCGCTGGTTCTGGTAACAAATCAGTCGGGCATTGCACGCAAGCTCTTTACAGAAGAGCAATTTGTACAATTAACAGAATGGATGGATTGGTCACTGGCAGACCGCGGTGTTGATCTGGATGGTATCTATTATTGCCCACATCATCCTGAAGCAAGCGATGAAGAATATAAGAAAGAGTGCCATTGTCGTAAACCTCAGCCGGGCATGCTGCTGGATGCACAGGAAGAATTGAACATTGATATGTCGTCTTCTTATATGGTGGGCGACAAAATAGAAGATATGTTGGCAGCTAGTGCAGCAAATGTTGGAACAAAGGTACTGGTTCGTACAGGAAAACCAGTCACTGAAGTTGAAGAACAAGCCGCAGATTTGGTTATTAATAGCCTGGCAAACCTACCAAAAGTGATAAAAAATAGGCAAAAATAGCCTGTTTGTCTAAATTTAAAGCGCTTGAGCAGAAAATTATAAAATAAGGCTTGCGTAAATCAGAAGGCTCCCTATAATGCGCATCCGTTGTCACGACAAACACACAAACATGTCGAGATGACAAAGTGAAAAGCCCCGAAAAATAAGGCTTGACACTGAAAGAGGAAAGCGTAAGATACGCAGCCTCGCAACCCGGAACAGGCTTCCGGTTGCACCGCTCTTTAACAACTGAATCAGACAATCTGTGTGGGCACTCGCAAGACACTATCACAAAAAAATACGTTTTAAAGTCTTGAAGAGTGAACAACAGTTAATT
>NZ_VCDN01000044.1:0-108476 GCF_033949405.1 Xenorhabdus santafensis
AGGAAAAGAGTCTGTCAGTTCAGTTGATTTTAAACGGCAAGGACCATTACCTTGGTTTCGCAAACAAATAAAGCCAACAGATTTTGAACAACAGATTACAGCTATTTTAGCTGAGCTGGATAGGATTAGCCCATCGAAAGGAACAGCTGGTTCTGAGAATATCGTTGGATAAAAATATTAGATAAAATATAAACATAATAGGTGCGGAATGGTTAATTTTCAGGTAAACATGTTTGCACTTTATTAAATATTTTATTGGTTTTATGAATGTATTCCCGTAAAGAAAGTAATAGTGATTGAATTTATTTAAAGTATGGTTATTTATTGTTTTATTTGATATTTTTGTTGCTATTTTAGCAATCTATCCTATGATATTTCGCTTATTGGATTTGTCCAAACAGAGAGGTATCTAAATGTCTTATTCAATTGGTGTACTTGCTGGAATGGGGCCAAGATCTACTGCGCCTTTTGTCGATATGTTGGTAGATGCTTCTCAGTCTTTGTATGGTGCAAAGTATGATATGGATTTTCCTAAAATGCATATTATTTCTTTGCCTACCCCTTTTTATCCAGGGCGGGCCATTGATGATATTCAAATGATACAGGCATTAGAGGGTGGCATTGCAGATTTGGTCAGAGCAGAGGTCGATCTGATTGCCGTTCCGTGTAATCTTGCCCACAGATATTATTCGTATATGACTCAAGCCAGCGCTGGTATACCTGTCCTGCATATAGCTGATTGTGCCCTAACAAAAATTTCTTCTGATTGTAAAAAAATAGCGATTGTTGGCACCGAGCCTACAATTGATGCTGAATTTTATCAGGAACGCATTTATGCAGCAGGTAAAGAGCCTGTTTTATCTATAGAGTTACGTGATCGCACAACAGAGTTAATTACACTAATTAAAGAAAAGGGATTTGACAATAATGAGGTGCTGAAGGCTTGGAGTTCAATATTGTCATGTGTAGAAGCTTTAAAAGCCGATGTGTTACTCATAGCTTGTACAGATATCAGTCCCCTGATAAAAAACAGTGTAATAAATCGACCTGTGAAGATAGTGGATACAGCATTAAGCTTAGCAGAAGAGGCTATTCATAGATTTTACCAGTTTAAATTTACACCTAAATAATAAATGTAAAAAATCAAGGCAATTAAATTGTAGGTTTTTAATAGAGCGTTTAATAGCGCTCTATCAGGTTTTTTGTAAAAAATTATATTTAATTTATATGGTTAGCTATAGGGAATAAAATAAATCTTCATCTTGCATTAATCTAAAAGATGGCTTCCTCGACGCAAAAACTGCTCCGGGACATAGAGGTCAAAATTATTAAGTCGGCAATATTCTTCTAATTGCTGAGCTGAACTGACACCAATCTTTTTATATATTTGTGCTGTGTAATTTTCTACAGTACGGTAGGAGATATTTAATATCTTACCAATTTGCTTACTGGAGTATTTGTGTAAAGAAAGAAAAATAATATTCCATTCTTTTTGTGTAAATAGATTGGTAGGAGGCTGAAACATAATGGATGCAGGAAGTTTTCCATGATATAGACGAGTTAATGAATAATCCTGAGCTTTCCATAGATGATATATAATACCTATGCAATCTCCATTGTTTTGATAAATAGGTGTTTTTTCACAAAAGTAAGATGATAGTATTTTATCTTCACCCCAAATATGTGTTTCAAGTGAAACATATGCTCTTTCTTCTTTCATAACTTTTTGGTCATGATAAATATATTCCTTTGCAAATTCAGCACCATTCCAAGGCAATTCATCATCATAATATCCTTCAAAATCAAATGATTTAGAAAATCCTTTAATAGTGCTCAAGGCCTCATTTCCATAAATAAAGCATGAATCTTTAGCTTTTATGCCCCAGGGATCATTGCTTGCTGCTAGGGTATTAATTATTTGAGGTGAAATGATAAGTTTATTACTCATGTTATTATTCCTTGAGGAAATATACTGGATTTAATATTTAAAGATATTAATTTTTTATTGATCTATAATTTTAAATTAATAAAAATTTGATAAAGATATATTATTTTGCAATTTGTTATCTGAATGTGTTTAATTTAAATATAGAAATTTGTTTCTATTTGAAATTAATTTCATTTTAATTATTTGTTAGGTTGTTGATGATTTTAATTATTAATTTTTCAATGGGCTAATGATATATTAAAATATATAGATTGGCTAGTAAGGGCAGGTGTTTATTATGATTTTTAAAAATATATTTTAATAAAAAATATTATTTTACTTTTATTCATTAAGTTGACTTAAGAGGATCTTTATGCGTTAAATTTCACGTGGGTAGATTATTAATATGTTGTGTTATTGCATTGTTTACTTTCTTGAGAAAAAAGAATGAATTAAAGTATTTTTTACGCTTCCAATATTGATGAAAATAGCTAAAATATTAAGTAATTCATCGCGGTAAAAAATATTTTTATGTGGTTTCATTGTTAATAAATCAATGATTTTAGAATCGCCAAGTGTGTAGTTCTTGTATAAAAACGCTGGCATCAGGGAAAACAATTATAACAATATAATTTTAATACAATAAAAAATAAGAATTGATAATATATTCCATGAAATTAGAATTTCGTCTAAGAAAAAAGAGTGTATCATTTCAGGTATAGAGCACATTATGATTATAAAAGTGGTAACTAGATGAAAAAAATATAGCTAAAAAATATGTGGCTTGAAATAAAGTTCTCTTTATTGTTACCGTAAAAAAATAAATAAAAATCAATGGGTTGATTTTTTATATTAAGTATTGTTGCAGCTTATTATTAAATTGAGATTAGATGATTTTACGGTAACAGCTTTTTTCATTCGGAAAAATTCCCTGTGTAGTTTTTGCTATGCCGAAACCGGTAAAGCCATAAATGAGGGCCAGAAAGGCAGCGGCGTAACATTGAATTGCCCAAGGCAGTAAATCAAGTGTACTGACACCTAATGTAGTTGCCATGAAAATTCCAGCTGAAGTCCAAGGCATCAGCGGCTCGATCACGGTGCAACCATCCTCTATGGTTCGTGATAGATTTTTATTGTCCAGCCCCATCCTACGGTAAGCCTCCTTGAACAATTCTGCCGGAATAAGAAGAGCTAATCTTCCATCACAGGTTGCTCCGGTGAGGAGAATAGTTGTACCCAGAGTAACTGTAATGAGCATTCCAGTTGTATGAACAGCTTGCAGGAGTTGGTTAATAATAATAGTCAAAGCGCCTGTGAGTGCTAAAGCACCGGCAAATGCAAATGCACAAAATATAAGTAATATAGTGCTCATCATTGAGGACATGCCACCACGATTAAGCAAGCGGGGAACGTCACTAATGATGCCGGCAATGTTGTGTTCCTGCTCAGAAAACATCGAGAGATTGAAACCATCAATTAATACATGAAGGCCTTGTTTAATAGTAAATCCTTGAAGAGTAGCACCTATCACAATCGCCAATACACACGCAGCCAGCATGGTTGGGATTACGGGGCGTTTTGTCATAGCCCCCCATAAAACCAGCATTGGCGGCAAAATCAGCAATGGATTGAAATGATATAAGTTTTCAAGCGAGCATATGATTTCGGTTATTTTCTCAGGGGTTGCCACATTTCCGGCTAGGCTTGTATGTCCCGCAATAAAATAAACAATAGCGGCTAAAATAAAGCTTGGGAGAGTGGTATACAGTAAATGTTGAATATGGCTGTAAAGATCGGTATCGGCAACGATAGCTGCAAAATTAGTTGTGTCAGATAGCGGTGAAATTTTATCACCAAAATATGCACCTGAAACAATTGCGCCAGCTGCTGCTGCTAAAGATACATCAAGACTAGCGGCAACTCCCATAAGAGCCACGCCGACAGTACCAGCCGATCCCCATGAAGTTCCTGTGCAAACAGAAATAACACTTGTGATAAAGAAAGCGGTAATGAGTATATATTGAGGGCTAATAAGTTTTAATCCCCAATAAACCATATAGGGTATCGTGCCACTGAACATCCAGGTGCCAATTAATCCCCCAACACAAATCAGTATCATGATTACTGGCATTACTTTGGTAAGTTGTGACACGATAGAATCAATAATGTCATTCCAACGATAGCCTTGCCAATATGCAAGGGCCGCGGCTATACCTGCTGATGTGAGTAATAAAGATTCAATGCGCAATCCTAATTGACCATAGCCAATAATCAGTAGAGGAAGCATCGCCGCAAGTGGTAATATAGCAAGCGCTAGATTGAGTTTTTTCTTACCATACATATAAAAATCCAGTCTTAGATCGTTTTTTGAAGTAAAAATTATTTTATTAAACAGACAGAATCCCTAACGATAAGCTCAGCGGAAAACATATTCATTTGTGGAACAATTTCTTTTGTTGAACTGAGTTGTAATGCCAAATGAGCCGCTCGTTGAGCCATCTGTTCTACTGGGTTATGTACGGTAGTAAGGGAGGGATAAAGATATTGAGCCGTGACAATATCATCAAACCCAACGATAGACAGTTGTTCTGGCAAGCTAATTTTTCTCCGATGTAAGGAACGCATCATCCCTGCCGCCATAACATCATTGAATGTTAATGCAGCTGTAAAATTGATCCCTTTTTCCAAAAGTTTTTCTGCTGCTAGTTCCCCACCTTTTTCATTGAATGGAGCACTGATAATCCAATCGTTGGGTACTGTAATCCCTGCATCGGCCATTGCAGCATAATATCCCTTCAGGCGGAGCCTCCTGTCATCAATTGGTATGTCTGCTGTTACATAAGCAATTTTCCGATGTCCATTTTGGAGAAGATAATTAGTTGCAGTGTGAGAGGCACTGACATTGTCTAACCAAATACATCGGTTAGCGATGGCAGGTAAATATCGATTGATGATAACCAACCCAGGTGTATGGGCTGCATAACGCAATATATCTGCATCACTCATCCTACTCACATGAGCGACTATCGCTTCACAACCTTGGTTAATTAAAAATTCTAAGGCAGATTTTTCGAGTTCTTCCTGATGCCCGCCACTGCATACCATTAATTTGGCACCTTCTTTTTTGGCTATTTTTTCAACTCCTTTCGATAAAAGAGCAAAAAAAGGATCTGCCAAATTAACAGTTAACAGCCCCAACATATTTCCACATCTTTTCGCTAGAGCAAGTGCAGCAGAGTTCCGGCGGTAATTGAATTCGCGCATGGCTTTTTCGACACGCTCACGAGTGCCGGGCTCAACGTAAGCAGTATTATTAATGACACGACTGACAGTCGCGACAGATACTCCTGCTTTATATGCGACATCTTTCATTGTGGCCATGCGTTCTCCTCAGTTGTTATGCATGGTAAATTATCGTCGCTTTGAAATTCTAAATTTCTTGGTTGTAAAAAATAATGGCCTATATATTTAAAATAATTTGGCGGAATATATAGATCATAGTTGTTTTCTTCACATAGCATTTTCAGTTCAGAAATTGAGTTTATTGATAGTTTTTCGTAGATGTTTTTAAAGTGTTTTTCTAATGTACGAACTGAAATTTTCATTTCGTAAGCAATACCTTTATTGCTAATGCCTCGGCAGAATAAAAAAATTATCAACCACTCTTTTTCTGTTAGGGTGTTGTTTGGTGGCGTAATGTTAACAGATATGGATTTGTTATTATTAATATAATGATGCACCGAAAAGTGATGTATTTCTTTAATATGGCCGATTACTCCAATGCATTGATGATTTTCATCTATCAATGGATATTTTTCGCAAGAATAAGGTCTTAGTTGTTTATTATTACTTTGAAAATAAGTACCAACCGATGATATGCGCTGCATGAATTGCAAAACATTTCGATCATGCTCTTCAAATTGATGTGCAAGATGGCTATACGATGTAGGTAAAGCGCTCGTTGTAAGTCCTGTGACGTCAAAATTTTCAGGTAAATTACTCAATTTAAGAAACACCTTATTTGCATAGATAAAACGATGCTTTTTATCTTTTATGAACCATGAATCATGACTTTTATCCCACATGTTTGTTAACTGAGGAGTGATTTGATTCATAGATAACCTTCAACATTCATTTAATACATATACCTGCCTTTATTGGTTGAATTTTGATCGTTATTATAATTAGCTTTAAATTGAAACTATTTTTAACCATGCATTGTAAATTTCTGCTATGGCTGACATCGTAAGGAGAGTAATAAATTTATTATTGATGAAATGTGAGAAATGCTTACTATCCATGTAAGCGCTTTCATGGGGTGTTATAATGTGATGCATATCACGTTATACTTTGATATTGAAACCTGTGGGATAATAAATTTATGCTTTAGGTGCCATAAAATGCTTTCCCCATATAAGGAGAACGATTAACACCGTCAGCGGCAAGCCATGAAATAGCAGAATGACGATAGAAGGTGGCAGCCAGACGTAAAACGGAGCGACAAGTAACATACCAATTCCGAATCCTGTCATCTGTAACAATGTCAGCAAACTGAAAATCGGCAGCCGCAAGTTTTCCGGTTCGCTTTGCGCTCGTGATATCAGGCTAACTTCGGCGATCCCATCTCCAATTCCCGCCCAAATGGCAAACAGCAGCAGCCAGAACAGGCTGGTTTGTTGGAAGGTCAGGATAAATCCTGTCGACATCAGGGCTACTCCAATAAAGAAGAGTTTCTCCATTTTCGGCAGCTTACGACTGCGGAGTAAATAATTGGCCAGCCGCGCGCCACTGAATTTTCCTATTGCCCATGTTGCCAGCAGTAATCCCATTGTAGTGCTGGCATTATCGGGGGTCAGGAGTTTAGAAATGATGGGGAATCCGACGTTATGGGCGGCACTGCCCAGTGTGTCTGCCAGACTGAGGAAGAGCATTCCCGCCAGCACAGGGGCTCCGCGCAAGCCAAAGCGTAATTCACGCCATTCATTACTGAGTGCCCTTGATGTTTTTTGTTCCGGTAAGGAGATAAAACGCAGAGGCATAATCAGGATTGCAGCCAGCAAGTAGGTGATGATATTGACGGTAAATACCATTTCATAACCACTGCTTGCAACCAGAAGCCCTGAGACAAGGCTACCAAATACAGCCCCCGTTGCAGCAACGGAGGTAAGCCAGGCGTTCGTTGATATGCGCTGTGCAGCATGTACCCAATACGGTAATTGGCTGTTAAGCCCAATGGCAAACATCGAGTTGCCCAAGCCAACACCAAAGGCGATCAGCGGTAAAATCAGTAACTGCTGTGAGCCCGGAACCATCAATAGCAGGGACAGCAAAATAACGCGTACGAAATCAAAAAAGATTAACGGCCATCTTCCTGCAAATCGCCTGTAAAATGGCGTTCCGATCAGGCTGGCAATAATGCCGCCCGCAACACGACAGGCGAGAAAAATGCTGACGTGCATAACGCTGTTACTGAGTAAGTACACATAGGTGGAGAGTGCCACCATATTCAGAAACGCACCAAAATCGGAGACGAATCGGGCACTGACAATAAGTAAGACATTAAAACCAGACCCACGCAAATTCAAACTTTCTTCCTGGCTTGACATTATTATTTGCTCTTTTGTTGTTCAGGAAGTTGCCGGAAGGTCACCAGCAATAGATCCCGAAATGCCACGTTTGTAGGAGATACTTGCCGAACACTGCCTGCCCGATGATAAAGTTGTTTATCATTTATTGCGAGTGTTTTAAGAAAGTGCTCCATTGCGGTGAGGATTATATTCACCTTTAGAGATGGTGGATGAGCGATATTAAGTATTCCGATTTAATTGGAGTGGGTTTTCTGCGTCAGGGCGGTAATATCTGGAAAAAAATAAATATGAATATAAAGAAAAATGGATGAGTGTTTAGAATAAACACTCATCCATTATAAGAAGTTATTTAGCCAGATATTTTTCGATACTATTCTGGATGCCTGCGGCATCAAGTCCTAAATCAGCATACAGTTCTTGTTGCGTACCTTGCGGTATAAAGTAATCCGGTAAGCCGAGGTTCAATACGGGAACTGACAGTTTTTCCTGCATCAGCAGTTCATTCACACCACTGCCCGCACCACCCATAATGGCGTTTTCTTCCAGAGTTACCAAAACATCATGGCTGGCCGCTGTTGCCAGTACCAACTCTTTATCCAATGGTTTGATAAAGCGCATGTCGATCACGGTTGCATTCAGGTTTTCGGCTGCTTGCAGTGCATAAGGCAAGAATGTACCGAAGTTCAGGATTGCGATGCGCTCTCCCTGACGGCGGATTACACCTTTACCAATCGGCAATGTCTCGAGTGGTTGAAGTTCAGCGCCTATGCCGGCTCCGCGGGGATAGCGGACAGCAACGGGCCCGGCTTGATAGTGATGCCCGGTATGTAGCATTTGGCGGCATTCATTTTCATCGCTGGGTGCCATGATGACCATATTCGGGATACAACGCAGGAATGAGAGGTCAAAAGCTCCTTGGTGGGTTTGACCATCCGCCCCGACAATGCCGCCACGGTCGATGGCAAAGAGAACGGGCAAGTTTTGGATAGCTACGTCGTGGATCACCTGATCATAAGCACGTTGCAGGAAGGTCGAGTAAATGGCGACGATCGGTTTGTAGCCGCCGATAGCCAGCCCTGCCGCAAAGGTGACAGAATGCTGTTCTGCAATGGCGACATCAAAATATTGGTCAGGATATTCTCGGGAGAAGCGCACCATGCCAGAGCCTTCCCGCATGGCAGGGGTTATTGCCATCAGTTTGTTATCTTGGGCGGCTTCTTCACACAGCCAGTCACCAAATATTTTGGAGAAAGTCGGGCGAGTATCGGTACTTTTTGGCAGGGAGCCGATAGCCGGATCAAATTTCGGTACTGCATGCCAGCTAATCGGATCTTTTTCTGCCGGAGCGTAACCACGGCCTTTTTTAGTCATGATGTGCAGGAACTGTGGCCCTTTCAGGTCACGCATATTTTTCAGAGTTTGGGTCAGCGCCAGTACATCATGGCCGTCGACAGGCCCGATGTAATTGAACCCAAGTTCTTCAAATAATGTTCCGGGAACCACCATGCCCTTGAGATGTTCTTCGGTTTTTTTCAGCAACTCTTTAATTGGGGGTAAGTTGGAAAAGACTTTTTTTCCACCTTCACGCAGGGTGGTATACAGTTTGCCAGACAGCAATTGTGCCAGGTGGTTATTCAGTGCGCCGACGTTTTCAGAAATGGACATTTCATTGTCATTGAGGATAACCAGCATGTCAGGATCGATATCTCCCGCATGGTTCATGGCTTCGAAAGCCATGCCCGCAGTAATGGCCCCATCTCCGATTACGCAAACTGTTTTCCGGCCCTTGCCTTCATGCTTTGCCGCGATGGCCATCCCCAGGCCTGCGCTGATTGAAGTGGATGAGTGGCCGACACATAAGGTGTCATACTCACTTTCATCCCGCCACGGGAAGGGGTGCAGGCCATTTTTTTGGCGAATAGTATTAATGCGTTCGCGTCGCCCCGTCAGGATCTTGTGTGGATAGGCTTGATGCCCAACATCCCAGACCAAATTATCAAAAGGAGTTTTATACACATAGTGAAGTGCGACGGTTAATTCGATTGCGCCAAGGCCGGAAGCGAAGTGACCACTGGAGCGGCTAACACTGTTCAGCAAAAATTGACGCAGTTCATCGCATAACTTTGGCAAAGTGTCTTTAGGTAGCAGGCGAAGCTCTTCTGGAGTTTCTGCCAATGCCAATGTTGGATATTTCGCTATATCAATGCTCATGCTATGCCTGTATAAAATGCTATATCCGTTAGAAGTTGAATGTAAAGAACCCTGTTATTATCGGTGTGTAATTGTCGGGTTCACCCCATAAGGTGCTTTTATTGATTTTTTGGGTAGTTAGATAACTTATTTATAATATTAAACTGGGTGCCAATATGGCTGATTGTTCTTATAGTTGACAGCCTTAGCTGTTTCTTTCAATAACAAAACTAGCCAATTTTTTTAATGTCACAGTGTTATATGATTTTTTTTCCAGCTCGGTGAGTGCACTGATGGCTTCTTCATACAGGTCATAGGCTTTTTTCTGTGCCTGCTCCAAGCCCAATAGCGCCGGATAGGTGCTTTTACCCAGTTGCTGATCGTTACCCTGACGTTTACCAATAACTTCGGTATTGCCAATGACATCCAAAATATCGTCTTGTACTTGAAACGCGAGACCAATGGCATGGGTGTATTGATCCAATAATGAAAGCACGTCACGCCCGCGTTGCCCGGCGGCATAAGCGCCCAGACGAGCTGCTGCCCGTATTAAGGCACCAGTCTTATGGCGATGGATCTGCTCCAGAGACGCCAGATCTATTTGCTTGCCTTCTGCCTCTAAATCGAGTGACTGCCCACCACACATGCCTGCAAATCCACTGGCGCTTGCTAACTCAGCAATCATTGCAATGCGGTCTAATGGGGCAACATCGGGCATATCTTGTGTGGCAAGAATCTCAAAAGCCAGCGATTGTAATGCATCTCCTGCCAAAATAGCCTGACTTTCACCGAATTTAATGTGGCAAGTCGGCTGCCCACGGCGTAAATCATCGTTGTCCATTGCCGGTAGGTCATCGTGGATCAGAGAATAAGCATGAATGCACTCTAATGCTAAGGCCGCGGCATCAACGCTTTTCTTTGTAAGCCCCAACATTTCGCCTACGCTGTAAACTAAAAATGGACGCAGGCGTTTTCCCCCCAAAACAGCGCCATGTTGCATTGCTGTGCCTAATGGGCTGTCAAAAAAAGGTAATGAAGAAAAGGTTGCCACTAATTTGTCATTAATGTGTTGCTGGCAAGCTTTCAATTGTTCTTCGAAAGGGATCTCATATTGTATGGACATAAATTCACTCAGCGTCGGACGAAAATTCATCAAGAGGAGATTGTGCGTCAGGATTCAATAAAATTTGCACTCGTTGTTCCGCTTGCTGGAGGGTTTTTTGGCCTTGTTTTGCAAGTTGAATTCCGCGTTCAAATTCATTCAAGGCATCTTCTAGGGGAAGTTCCCCTGACTCCAGCCGAATAACGATTTCTTCCAGCTCTTTCAAAGAAGTTTCAAATGCTGGGCTTTTTTCGGTTTCTGATGTTTGATTTGCTTTAGACATAATGAGTTAACTTATGGTTATTTAACGAATCACAGCAAAGAAGTTCGTTACAGAATTGCAGAGTACCCTACTACACCAAGAAAAATAAATCATGCGTTACCACCGTTTTTTCAGGTGATTTTTTTACAGGCGATATAGCGAGATGGTGTTATACTCTGCACCCTATCCAACTGAACATTTGAACAGCCATTGATTAATAACAATCATTGGGATTGTTTGTGATAGTTCAATATTGAATGACTACTATATCTTACTATGAAGTTTATCATTAAATTATTCCCAGAAATTACGATTAAGAGCCAGAGTGTCCGGTTACGTTTCATTAAAATTCTTGCCAGCAATATCCGCAATGTGTTGAAAACTTTTGGCGAAGGAATTGCTGTTGTTCGCCATTGGGATAATATCGAAGTTCGCGTTAAAAATGATAATCTCGGTGCAGAAATTTGTGACGCACTAACACGCATTCCAGGTATTCACCATATTCTTCAAGTTGAAGAGCGAGATTTTCGTGATTTGCATCATATCTTTGAACAAACCTACGAAACATATGGTCATTTATTACATGGGAAAACATTTTGTGTTCGCGCCAAGCGCCGCGGTAAGCACAGTTTTACCTCCAACGAAGTCGAGCGTTATGTCGGCGGTGGCCTGAATCAACATATTGAATCGGCTAAGGTGAAGCTGACACAGCCTGATGTGACTGTGAATCTGGAAATTAACCAAGATACACTGATTTTGGTTAAGGCTCGCCATGAAGGGATCGGTGGTTTCCCGATTGGCACTCAGGAGGATGTGCTGTCGCTGATTTCCGGAGGGTTTGATTCCGGTGTTTCCAGCTATATGCTTATGCGCCGTGGCTGTCGCGTACATTACTGCTTCTTTAACCTCGGTGGCTCTGCCCACGAAATAGGTGTGAAACAAGTTGCCCATTATTTATGGAACCGATTTGGCAGTTCCCATAAAGTCAGATTTGTTGCCGTGGATTTTGAGCCTGTTGTGGCTGAAATTCTGGAAAAAGTCGATGATGGTCAAATGGGCGTTGTTCTGAAAAGAATGATGGTCAGAGCGGCATCTAAAGTTGCAGAACGTTATGGCGTACAGGCAATCGTAACAGGTGAAGCGTTGGGGCAGGTATCCAGCCAGACGCTGACCAACTTAAGATTGATTGATAATGCTTCGGATACGTTAATCCTTCGCCCGCTGATTTCTCATGATAAAGAGCACATTATTAAGTTGGCTCGTGAGATTGGCACCGAAGATTTTGCCCGTACCATGCCTGAGTTCTGTGGTGTGATCTCGAAAAGCCCGACCGTAAAAGCGGTTAAAGCCAAGATTGAAGCGGAAGAAGATAACTTCAATTTTGAGATCTTAGAGCGTGTGGTGAGTGAAGCTCAGAATATCGATATTCGCCAGATTGCAGAACAAGCCAGTGAACAGGTTGTTGAAGTTGAAATGGTGACGGAGTTTTCTGCCAATGACATTTTGCTGGATATCCGTTCCCTTGATGAGCAGGATGAGCGTCCATTGAATATGGATGGCATTGAAATCCATTCATTACCTTTCTATAAATTAGGCACTCAGTTTGGTGACCTGCCAAAAGAAAAAACGTATTTGCTGTACTGTGAGCGTGGTGTGATGAGCCGATTACAGGCGCTGTATCTGCGTGAGCAAGGTTTTGAAAATGTGAAGGTCTACCGGCCTTAATTTTAACATGATGATATCGGGCTGCTGGTGGGGAATATCCTAAAAGCAGCCCGATATTGTTCATTGAAGGCTTTGATAATTATTGATGCCGGGTGGTAAAACCAACTGAGCGGCAACATCTGCTGCTTGCTCTTTTCCTTTCAATAATTCAATGAGTTTCAATGCGAAATCAAAAGCAGTCGCAGGCCCTTGGCTGGTCAATAAATTGACTCTCTCATCAAAATAAACGCGTTTATCAATCCACTTTTCGGGTGAAATTTTATCTTTCAGACTGGGATAGCCAGTCATATTTCCGATGGGAAAAAGCTGGTGGTGTTCTAATACGATGGCGGGAGAGGCACAGATTGCGGCAATTATTTTCCCCTGACTTTGCGCTATGCGAATTTTTTCTACCACCAATAAGCTGTCGCGAAAGCATTCTGCCCCCTTTATTCCACCGGGAAGGATAATTGCATCGAAATCTTCGTCGACCACATCAACCAAAGGGACATCAGCGACAATTTTAACGCCCCGTGAGCAGGTTAATACAAGGGAACCGTCTGTTTCTGTGCTTGCGACTGTAACCTTAATGCCCGCTCGGACAAGTAAATCAATTGTTGTGGTTGCTTCGATTTCTTCACTACCGTGAGCCAAGCAAATGAGTGCTGAGGCGTTCATATTCTTCCTCCTTGCTCTTAATGTATTGGTAAATTTTGGCATTTTCTCTGGCTTGCAGGCCGTGTATACGTGCCCGGTGCAATAGAAAGCCAGTGATGTAATCTATTTCTGTATGTCGCTGCGTCCGTATATCTTGCAGCATGGATGAATAGTTTTCCGAGGTTTGCTCAATCACATTCATGACACTTTCAAGCAGAGTCTGCTTGGTTGTATGAATGCCATCGAATTCCATGACTTCGTGAATTTCGTCACACAACGCCTGAATTTTTGCGCGATGATGTTTTAAATCGCCATTTTTGCAATCATACATGACTGTCAGTGGATTGATGACACAGTTGACGGCAAGTTTCATCCAGCAGATGGAGTGTATTTCATTATGCCAGGCAACATCGGGGAGCGCTTGATGCAGGATATCTGCCAGGTAATTAAATTTATAAGCATTGCTTGTTACTGCGCCAATGTGCGTCATACCTTGTGATTTATGGTAGACAATCCCATTCTCCTGATAGGCGCCATGCGTTGTTACGCCAACTAACATAGGGTTGGGTAAAGGAAAAAACTCTTCTTGCGAACCCATACCATTATGTAAGAGCAAGATCGGGCAATGGGGAGAAAGTTTGCCTGCAAGGTGATTTATGGCATCAGAAACTTGCCATGCTTTTAAACAGACGAGAAGTAACTCACTTTCAGCGAGGAATTGCTCATCATTGGCTGGCAACTGGCGATTAAACACCCCCTTGGCGCTTTCGACCTGTACGGTGATAAAAGGGTGTGGAATTTTTAGCCATGCCTGCGTATCGTGGTTTTGTTGAGATAAGGCAGCGAGCCACAGTTTACCTATAGCACCACAGCCAAGAACGGTTATTTTCATATTTCTTCCTTGAGGGATGCTTTCATCAGGGCCTCGGCACGTAATGTAATACTAAATGACTTCAAAAATCAGGATAAACTCAAAAGATTGCCAAGCCCTTGAGTATAGAGCTTTTGCCAATAATGGAAAGCGGTTATCATGCCGACTTATTGATTAGCAGGAGGTGACGGATAATGCCATCATTTGATATTGTTTCAGAAGTTGATATGCAGGAAGTGCGTAACGCAGTCGAAAACGCACAGAGGGAGTTAACCAATCGCTGGGATTTCCGCAACGTCAACGCGAGTTTTGAATTGAATGAGAAAAATGAATCGGTCAAGATTGCGAGCGAATCAGATTTTCAGGTAAACCAATTAGTTGACATTCTACGTGAAAAATTTGCCAAACGTGGAATCGATGGTTCCGTGCTCAATATTCCTGAAAATATGCTTCACAGCGGTAAGACATACAGTGTAGATGCAACGCTGCTGCAAGGCATTGATACACCGCTGGCAAAAAAGATTGTGAAACTCATCAAAGACAGTAAGTTGAAAGTGCAAGCCCAGATTCAGGGTGAACAAGTTCGTGTCACTGGCAAAGCGCGTGATGATCTGCAAAGTGTGATCGCGTTGGTTCGAGGAGCAGAACTGGGGCAGCCTTTCCAGTTTACAAATTTCCGCGACTAAAATTGGCAAAATAGCCAGCAATCGTGAATTAATCCAGAGCGAAGGTTGTTAAACTTTCGCTCTGGGTTTGCCTTTGTTATTTTTTCTCATTGCAAAATAAATCAGCATCAAAAATATTTGTTTAATATTCACTTTTAAAATTGAAGTGTAATTCATATTTATGAATAAATTTAGACGGGATTATTGGTGTGTTAAAGAACGTACATTATCGAGGCGGTGATTTATTTTATCTTTGATTATTTAAAAGTGGTTAATTATTCCTGCTTGGGATGATTTAATGCTTTTCTTTAAATTAACAAAATGTATTTAATAACATAGTGCTAATAAATGATGAGGTATTAAATAAAATCCATATGAGTTAATGTTATTTCTGAAGTTATAACGTTAGACATGTAATTCTAATTTTAAAAAGGAAAGTATATGTCAAAGATAATTCAACCAGATAAACTTACTTGTGAGTCATATTGCTTTGACCGTTTTAATCCGGCAACAGCAACCACAAAATTCAGTTATACTTCAGGACGGGTTGCTTTACCGGTTTATAATAAATATGACGTTAAAAATAAACCCAAAGTTATAGGTTATTATACCGATTGGGCCCAATATGATGGGCGTTTACAAGGTCATCAACTTCCTCAGGCGAGAGGAAGGGGAATTAACTTGCAACACTTGCTGGATAATCCTTTTGCCTATGATAAATTGATTGTTGGTTTTTGCGGAATACTGGGCGATAAAGGCGAAAAAGGGTATGCAATATCCAACGCAGCACCTAAATTTGCGCGTTATAAGAAAGGGGAAGTCACTTTTACTGATGAGTGGGGGGATTGCCAATCTTATGTAAATTGTACTTTCCCTGCCTGGAAAGACATTCAAATGCCCAGAGATTTTAATCAGGCAGCCGCAATGGGTATATTGGGAGGATTGGCAAAAGTACAGGGCGCAGCAAAGGCACAAGGCCATGATCTGGCAATCTCGTTCAGTGTCGGCGGCTGGACGATGAGTAATGGTTTCTACCATATGGTCAGAAATAAGGAGCTGAAATCTAATTTCATATCTAGCTTGATTGATATATTTAAGCGTTTTCCTATGTTCACGGAAGTGGATATTGATTGGGAATATCCGGGAGCTGCTGGGAATAATAACCCGTATGATGAAGAAGATGGGCAATATTATATTAGCCTGATTCACGATTTATCTCAGGCTTTCAAGAGAGAAGGGCGCCCAGATATAAAAATCAGTATTGCCTGTTCTGCTTCTCCGGCTATTATGAAAAAATCCAGAATACCTGAATTATTGAATGCCGGTTTATATGGTGTGAATGTCATGACTTATGATTTCTTTGGTACACCGTGGGCAGACAAATTAATGCATCATACTAACTTACGCCGTTATCCTAACAGTGAACACAGTGTCGAAAATGCTGTAGAGTATTTGTTGAGTGAAGGTGTTCCGCCTCAGGTTATTAATATTGGCTATGCTGGTTATTCGCGTAATGCCAAGAATGCCAATATTACAAGTCATTCTCCGTTGGCTGGGCACTATAGTCCTGGTATAGATACGACGACAGGAACATTTGAATCGGGAACAACAGAGTGGTATGACACAATATATAATTATCTCGATTTGGAATCTCGACAAGATTTAAATTATTTTACGCTTTATACCGATGAAATTGCGGATGCTGATTATCTTTATAATCCAAATAGTAAACTTTTCCTGTCAATCGATACGCCCCGTACCGTAAAAGCGAAGTCACAGTATGCACTGGAAAAAAATCTGGGCGGTGTTTTTACTTGGACTGCGGATCAGGATAGCGGGTTATTGGTCAATGCGGCGCGTGAAGGTTTAGGCTGCCCTTTGTTGATTAGAAAAATCGATATGGAACCGTTCTATTATAAAGGTAAAACAAGTAAGTAATCACTTCTTATAGGAAAGTATAGGTTATTGTTAATGGAGTTTTCTGAATAATTTATTAATGCAATAGTACGGTGTTTATAGCTGGTAAATTTCAGACTATGGTAATTGGTAGTACCGCAATTTGAAATAGATAACAGCTATGATTAGGCACCGTACTTTTTTTCACAAATTTTACTTGCTGCTAATTCAAGCGACTATTTGTGGTATGCGACAATTTTTTCTAATTGTTCACGGCCAGTCTGTTTTGTATCGACTTTGATATAAGCACTGAATTCTTCTGGGACGATAACAACATCTTTCACTCCAGCTTGTGCCAATATTTCTTTTTCTAAAATATCTGGATCACTCAATTGGTTGGGTAAAACAAGCCTAATGCTGCTGACATAGGGAGGTTGTCGTAAGGTAAGGCTGATAATAAACCAAAGTGTGGTCAGTGCGATCCCGCCGATAAAGACTAATGATGCTCCTTGTAGTTGATAAAGCATCCCACCAAGGCTTCCTCCCAATGCAACCCCAAGGAACTGGCTGGTTGAATAGACGCCCATAGCCGTGCCTTTGTAACCCGCAGGAGCTTCTTTGCTGATAAGTGAAGGCAAGATGGCTTCCATGATATTAAAGGCAAGGAAGAAAATTTGAATACCGACAAAAATCCCCCAAAGATTTGCTCCTTGCGACCACAAAACAACTTCAGCAATGAACAACATACCAATGCAAAGTAAAAAAACTTGCTTCATTCGACGCTTTACTTCGGCGTAGATAATGAAAGGCAAAACAGCGACGAAAGAAATTAATGTCGTGATTAAATATACTTTCCAGTGTTGTTGTGGAGGAAAGCCCGCTTTTTCCATGATAAGTGGCAGGGCAACAAAGCTCGACATCAATAGGGTATGCAGGCTTAGAATGCCAAAATTGAGTTTCAATAGTTGAGGATCAGAAAGCACACGTTTAAAACTGCCACGGGCAATACCCGATTCGCGATTTAATAAATGATTATGTGTATTTGGTACGGCAAATAGTGCAATTAAGATCCCACAACCCGCAAGAGCAGCGATGGCGGCAAACAGGCCATTCAAGCCGATATGATGAGTAATAATAGGGCCAACAACGATAGCAAAAGCGAATGTAATACCAAAACTGATGCCAATAAATGCCATGGCTTTTGTTCTATTCTGCTCCCGGGTGAGATCAGAAAGTAATGCCATGATTGCCGCTGATATAGCCCCTGCGCCCTGTAAGGCTCGCCCGACGATAATGCCCCAAATAGAGTCGCTGCATGCGGCAATAATGCTGCCTAATACAAAAATAAGCAGGCCACCGATTATCAGCGGCTTTCTGCCAATTTTGTCTGAAAGTAATCCAAATGGAATTTGGAATATCGCTTGTGTTAATCCATAGATACCAATGGCAATTCCGATCAGTGCTTCGGTCGCGCCATGTAATTCTAAACCATAGGTTGTCAGAACAGGTAGAACCATGAACATGCCTAGCATGCGCAAAGAGAAAATTGAACCTAAGCCCCATGTTGCCCGAAGTTCAAGCGGAGTCATTTTATTATCGTTCATGGATACCTCTACAAATCTGTTATGACATTTTATTTAGGGAAGGAAAACATGAAGTGTATGTTTTTGACCGAATAAGTTGCCATTGAATACAGAAATCGGGGGAAAGGAAAAAAAGATGACAGGGCGAACCTGTCATCTTTGATATTACCAGACGTAAGTCAGAAGGCTTTCTGGTGATGCCGATGAATCTACAGACATCATAACGCTCAATGACATGATAGCGATGATAGAAAACATAAATAACTTACGGGCCCAAATACGATCATCAGACGTTTTGTAACCTGATAATGCCATACCCAGCCACCAGATACTCACTGCTGCTGCTACGATGAGATATTTATAACCCGCATAACCACTGATGGTCAGCATCAAGGTAGCAACCATAAAGGCCAGAATGTACAACGTGATGTGGTTCTTCGCGACGGAAATACCTTTAATCACTGGTAATACTGGGATATTGGCGGCTTGATAATCTTTGAACCGAAAAATAGCAATGGCGTAAGAGTGGGGCATTTGCCATAAGCTGAAGATCAGCAATAAGATCAGCGCACCTGTATCAAAGTGCCCTGTTACCGCACAGTAGCCAATAACTGGAGGCGCTGCGCCTGACAAACTACCCACCAGCGTGCCGTACACAGATTTCCTTTTCATGTAGAGGCTATAAACCCCGACATAAATGACAAATCCGATAAACGCTAACCACATTGCTAAGGCATTGGCTGCTACATAGAGCAGCACCATGCCAGCAATACCTAACACTGAGGCGTAAATCAGGCTGATTTTCGGATCGATAAGCCCTTTCACAAGGACCCTTTCTTTCGTTCTTTCCATGATACGGTCGATATCGCGGTCGATATAGTTGTTGAATACACAACCTGATGCTACCACCAGCGATACCCCGACCATCGTTGCAAAGAATAAGGGGTAATCTATTACTCCCTTGGAAGCGAGTAGAAAACCACCAATCACAGAAATTAGATTTCCGAAAATAATTCCTGGTTTGGTCACTTGCAGGTATTGCTTAATCATTCAAATCAACCCTTAATCAACCATCATATTGATGTTCAGGTTGTACATAATCCACAGGGAGCCAACAACAACGATAGCGATGACCAGTAATGTGAATAATAAAGCAACGAGGTTCCAACGCTCTTCAGACGACGTATTCATATGCAGGAAGCAGATGAAATGAACGAAGATCTGAATAACTGCCATCACAACCACAGTCATGAGGATGGTGCTTTGTGAAGCTGTACCTTCCATCACCATCCAGAATGGGATCACGGTCAGTATGACTGACAGTACAAAACCAATCATATAGGTTTTGAAACTACCGTGGCTGGCGCCGGAATGAGAAGTATTTGGATGACTCATTACATAGCTCCCATCAGATAAACGATAGTAAATACACAGATCCACACAACGTCAAGGAAGTGCCAGAACAAGCTCAGGCAGTTCAGACGAGTACGATTTACTTCAGTTAAACCACGGCGTGCAACCTGAACCATCAGAACGATAATCCAGATCAGGCCGAAGGTAACGTGCAGACCGTGAGTTGCAACCAGTGCGAAGAAGGAAGACAGGAATGCACTTTTATCTGGCCCATAACCTTCTGAGATCAGTTTATGGAACTCATAGACTTCCATTGAAACGAAGCCAAGGCCAAGTAAGAAGGTAATGAACAGCCACAGGTTAACTTGAGCGGCTTTACCTTTATTCATGCACAGCATGGCGAAACCATAAGTGATACTACTGAACAGCAGCAAGAAGGTTTCGACCAGCACAAAGTCCAGTTCAAAAATTTGTTTACCTGTTGGGCCATCAGCAGTGCCGTTAACCAGCACTGCATAAGTAGCGAACAGACTTGCAAACAGAACCAAGTCACTCATCAGGTAGATCCAGAAACCAAATACTTTATTGGCTCCTGCATCGTGGTGCCCATGAGCGTCATGGGCGGCTGTGTTGTTAAGGGTTTGAGTCGACATTATTTCACACCTGCCTTTCTCAGTTCTTCGTAACGCTGATTTTCAACTTTTTCGACTTCAGCTACAGGGACGTAGTAATCAACGTCTTCATCAAAGCTTTTCACGATGCAGCTGATAATGATGCCAGCAAAGCTTCCAATCGCCATCCACCAGATATGCCAGATCAAAGCAAAGCCCAATATCAGACAGAATGCACTGATAACCACGCCAGCTGCGGTATTCTTAGGCATATGAATTTCTTCATATTTAGCTGGACGCTTGTACTCGTTGCCTTTTTCTTTCATATCCCACCATGCATCACGAGACTGGATGTGTGGAACTTCAGCAAAGTTATAGAATGGAGGCGGGGAAGAAGTTGCCCACTCCAGAGTACGTGCACCCCATGGATCACCAGTCAGATCGCGGTTTTGGTCGCGGTCACGGATACTTACGTAGAACTGGATAACCTGACTCAAGATACCCAGAGCAATCAGAACTACGCCGCAAGCTGCAACAACCAGCAGTGGGTGGAATGCAGGGTTGATATCTTGGCTCAGACGACGGGTCATCCCCATGAAGCCCAGCGCGTACAGCGGCATAAAGGCAACGAAGAAACCTGTGATCCAGAACCAGAAAGCACGGACGCCCCATTTTTCGTTCAATGTGAAACCAAACGCTTTCGGGAACCAGTAAGTTGTACCTGCGAAGCAACCAAATACTACACCGCCAATGATAACGTTATGGAAGTGAGCAATCAGGAACAAACTGTTGTGCAGAACGAAGTTCGCACCAGGTACGGCCAGCAGAACACCTGTCATACCACCAATGGAGAACGTGACCAGGAAGCCAACAGTCCACAGCATTGGGGTTTTGAATTCGATACGACCACGGTACATGGTAAACAGCCAGTTGAAGATCTTAACCCCGGTTGGGATAGAGATAATCATTGTGGCGATACCAAAGAAGGCGTTGACGTTCGCACCGGAACCCATGGTAAAGAAGTGGTGCAACCATACGATGAACGACAGGATGGTAATAACGATTGTCGCCCACACCAGTGAGGTATAACCAAACAGGCGTTTTTTCGAGAATGTTGCAGTAACTTCAGAGAAGATACCAAAGACAGGCAGAACCAGAATATAAACTTCAGGGTGACCCCAAGCCCAAATCAGGTTGATGTACATCATCATGTTGCCGCCCATATCGTTGGTAAAGAAATGGGTGCCCAGATAGCGGTCCAGAGTTAACAGTGCAACTGTGACTGTCAAGATTGGGAACGCAGCGATGATAAGTACGTTGGTGCACAGTGAAGCCCATGTAAAGACAGGCAATTTCATCATGGACATGCCTGGTGCACGCATGCGCAGGATAGTCACGAAGAAGTTAACACCTGTCAGCAAGGTACCGACACCGGAGATCTGAAGACTCCATATCCAGTAATCGACCCCGACCCCCGGATTGTACTCCAGGCCGGACAGAGGTGGATAAGCCAACCAACCCGTTTGTGCGAATTCACCGACCCCCAGAGAGAGGTTCATCAGTATGACACCGACAACAAACAGCCAGAAGCTCAAAGAGTTCAGGAATGGAAATGCAACGTCACGCGCGCCAATTTGCAGAGGAACAACAATGTTCATCAGGCCGACAACGAAAGGCATCGCCATAAAGAAGATCATGATAACGCCGTGGGCGGTAAAGATCTGATCATAATGGTGCGGAGGCAGGAAACCTGCTTCGCCAGCGGAAGCAAGAGCTTGCTGTCCACGCATCATGATGGCATCCGCGAAGCCACGAAGCATCATTACCATGGCTACAACGATGTACATGACACCGATTTTCTTATGGTCAACGCTGGTTAACCACTCACTCCAGAGCCATTTCCACTTACCGAAATAGGTGATGGCACCAACAACGGCCAGTCCCCCAAGCAAAATCCCAATCAATGTCACCACAATAATGGGTTCATGTAATGGGATTGCATCCAGTGTTAATTTTCCCCACATGCCTTTATTCCTCAACACCTGCATGAGCCGGTTGACTCATATGCATATTATGACCCGCAGCGTCACCATGTTCTGTTTTACCATGACTTGGCACACCAAACATACCACCATGGCCCATTTCGCCCATGAATTTGGCGATAGTTTCTTGGAACAGATTTGGCTTCACTGTTTTGAAGAGTTCAACAGGATTGTTTTCGCTAGGTTTAGCCAACGCATTGAATTTTTCTGTGGTATCCAGGGAATTCTCAGATGCTTGTACTTTCTTCACCCAATTTTCAAAATCTGCACGATTTTCAGTTGCGGTCGCAGTGAATTTCATGCCTGAGAAGCCACGCCCACTGTAACTAGCTGAAAAACCATCGTATTTGCCAGCAGAGTTAGCAATCAAGTGCAATTTGGTTTGCATACCTGGCATTGCATAAATCTGACCACCTAACTGTGGGATGAAGAACGAGTTCATCACAGAGTCTGAAGTGATCTTGAAGTTGATTGGAACATCTTTAGGGAATACGATTTCATTTACGGTTGCAATACCCTGCTCCGGATAGATGAATAGCCATTTCCAGTCGAGGGAAATAACTTCAATCGTTACCGGTTTAACATCGCTGTCCAACGGCTTATATGGATCGAGCTCATGAGTCGTTTTCCATGTAATTGAAGCCAGAACGATAATAATCAGAACGGGCACCGTCCAGACGACAAGCTCAATTTTATTTGAGTGTGCCCAGTCTGGACGATAGGTTGCAGATTTGTTGGCTTCCCGGTAACGTAAAGCAAAAATGATTGCCATTACGATTGCCGGGATAACAACGATCAGCATCAAGCCAAACGCTGTTAATATCAGCGTTTTTTGCTCAGCACCGATCGCCCCTTTGGGATTCATCAATACCATATCACAACCGCTTAGCATTAAAGTGGCTGCAAATAGCGACGATAACCCAATAGTTTTTTTGTATTTCATCAGTCTCATTAGAGCGACCCCAGATAACAAAAGCTTTATTGTCGTTTCATCAGTGGGGGCATTCTACGGTAAGGTTACCGGGGTGTAAACAATTGTAATGGAAGCAGGTTAGCTTGCGGGCTTTTTATGCTAGAGGGATCACATGTAATGCTGAATTTAACAAAATGTTAACTTCGGCTTGTTATTTTAACCAAAAAATCAAAAGAAACAATTTATTTATACTAACTATTTATTTTTTAAAATAAAATTTTAATCAAAAGCAAAGGAAAAATAGCCTAAATGTGCGCTGTGGTTGAGAAGGTAGTTTCTATTATTAGCGATGATGGATAGGTATGAACTATCCATCATCTAAATTAGTTGTTAGAAGTTATATTTCACACTATAAACAATACCATCCTGCAAGAAATCTTCTCCCAATTTGTTATCTGCATAACGGTATTGGATTCCGGTTGTAAATGAAGGATGTGGTGTCCACCATAATCCCAGCGCACCGTTAACGCCGTCACGACCACCGTTGCCATAGCGTTTGTTACGGTTCAATTCAATTTCATTCCAGTTTGTAACGCTGAATTTTTGTTCCCACAGATTGAAATCGTATCCCGCTACCCAGCCTACGACATAGCCGTTATTTCCAGAGTAGAAAGTTTGATCAACATAGTGCAGTGCGACAAATGGCTTGAACCACAAACCTGCAAGTGTGGTGTTATAACCTAATCCATAGAGGGTATTGACTTCGTGGAAGTTTCCGCCGTTTGCTTTTCCTGGCAATGAATAGGTTCCATACACATGGCCATAGAGGTTGAATCCAGTATCACCCAGATAGAAACGACCTGTTGTTTTGAAAGTATAACGTTGGTTATCGCCTGGTTGTGCTGTTTTGCTGTTAAATGTGTTTTCTAAATCAGCAAAACCATATAGCTCGCCCCAGCTGAATCCTGCTCCACCTTCCAACTCCAGGTAGGCAAAATCATCTTTATGAGAAGTGTGCCCCGTTTTTTGGGTTGTATGCTTGGTCCAGTCTAGGTAGTTCATGCTGACATTGGCAAATCCCCACTGGTATTCTGCGTTGGCTGAAGCAGAAACTAAGGCTGCGGCAATTGCAGTGAGTGTTAAAATATGTCTTTTCATAAATTCCCTTTATATGGTTTTAAGGTGGTTAACAATATTTCGAATAGTTTGAAATAAAATGCGTTCAAATAATAATATTTGTTAGTGTGAATATAAATAATTTCCCTCTGAAAAAGATGCCTTCTAAGTCACATAATTAAGGGTTTTTATTTTTCTTGTGAAGTTGGTCACTATAAAAGAGCAACAAAAGACTGAACTTTATCAGCCTTTTGTTGTAGTGAACGTTGAAATCGATTGAAGAGAAAGTATTTGTTAAGCAAGTTTACTTTTTTTCAGGGCTAAATAATCCAGTATTCCGCCCAAGAGAAGCCCTACAACGCCAACAATAATACTCCAAGTTAACATTGGTGAGATCCAATCACTGAAGTTGTTAAGTGATTGAATATACTGTGGAGATATAGGGTATAGCAGAGGGACAAAATGAGTTATGGCAAAGATCAGAATGGTGATAATCAGCCAAATAATAAATACCGTAGCAGCCAGTAACGCGATCAGGAAGATAGAGCGGTAATATTTTTTGAATAATGTTCTTGGGATAAAGTTTTCGTCAGCCAGAGTATTGCGGCAAATTAGCAATAATAATAGCCCCGGTATCCCGATAATAACAGAAAACAGATAGAATACCGGCCAGCCATGCTCTTCTGCTAACCATCCTGCCACAGGGCCGACATAAACCCGACCAACAGCCGATAGCGCAGACAGCAGGGCAAACTGTGTTGCGGAGAACGATTTATTGCATAAAGCCATCAGTAAGGCGACAAATGCTGCGGTTCCCATCCCACCACAGATATTTTCGACAAAAACAACGATACCCATGACATAAATGTCTTTTGGTGTCACTGAAAGTATCCAGTAACCAAAGTTTGATACAGTTTGGAGGATGCCAAATATCATTAAGGCACGAAATAAACTCCACTTATGCATCAAATAACCGCCATACAAAGCACCAACGATGGTGGCTGCGAGCCCCAGAGTTTTATTGATCGCACCGACTTCTGCAGTACTGAAACCAACGCCGCGGATTAGAAAAGTTGTACTCAGAGATATAGCAAATGCATCAGCCAGTTTGTACAGTATGATCAATAGCAGGATGAGCCAGGCATTGTTTCGGTTGAAAAAGTCAGCTAAAGGCTCTAATACTGCTTGATGCAACGTTTTTGGCGGTGCAGTGCTTATTTGGGGTTCCTTGGCTGTTAACGTCGCATAAACACCAATCAGCATCATGCCAGCCATAATCCAGTACATATTCTGCCAGCCAATATAGGTCGCCATCAATAAAGCCAACCCGCCGGAAGTCAACATTGCCAGACGATACCCCAGAACAGAGATAGCGGCGCCTGAGCCACGTTCTTCCGGCGACAGTAAGTCTGTTTTATAAGCGTCGAAGATAATATCCTGGGATGCGGAAAAAAACGCAACTGCGACAGCTAATGCCGCGAGCCACCATAAATGTTGTGATGGCTGAAGGACCCCCATCGCAGCAATGCTGGCAATGAGTAAAAGCTGGGTAATCAACATCCATCCTCTTCTCCGCCCCAAGAATGAGGGAGAATACCGGTCCATCGCTGGAGCCCAGAGGAATTTAAAAACATAGGCCTGACCAACCAAGGTAAAAAAACCGATAGTTTTGATATCGATATTTTCGACAGTCATCCATGCCTGTAAGGTGCCAGCTGTAAGAGCTAGAGGAAGACCAGAGGCAAACCCCAATAATAGAAGGGTTCGATAGTTACGTAATGCAGATAAATTTAAATAGCGATGGCTAGTCATGAGCCTCCTCAAACTTTCTGCACGATATCTGATGTGTCAGAATCCGGCAGAAAGTTTATTTATTATCCGGTTAGCGAACGTTTTGTTTGATGAAGGTACTGATTGACGAATCTTGAGCCATATCTGCAATTACGTCTGACAAGACAGTATTTACCGCATCAGCAATTTTGGCATTGGTTGCACCCAGTGGCCCCTGAGCATTGTAGCTGGTACGATAGTTTTTGATTTGTTTACTGCCATCCTTTGCATAGACAATAATGGAGATGTCTGCTTTTGTTAAAATATCATGACGCAAGCTCCCTTCCTTTATATTGGCATTAAGCTGGTTCACAATAATTTGTAAATTGGCATCGGCGGGAGAACCAATCATATAGCCACGCGCAGTCATCTGTTTTTCCAGCGCTTCTTGCAATAAAAAGCGTAAGTCGCGGGAAGGGACTAATGTGACTAAGCGTGCATCACGATTAATTTGGGCCAGAGCTTGAGATTGGCGATGGTCGACCCCACTAATGCTGACTGTGATTGCTTTCATTGTCGGATCAGAGGGTGGCAAGGTAATTTTAGGCTGAATCGCCAAGGTATTTCCTGTGCCTGCGCAGCCAGATAAGCCGGCCAGAAAGAAAAGCGTAATCAATGGAATAAATATTTTCTTTAACATTTGTTTTTCTCAACTCAAGATTTGGATATCCGATGTATTCATGTGGGTAGTATAAATTACCGTAATCATAACATCGTCATTGTTAACGGCATATCCCTGATGATTGAGATATAGGTCGAAATACCTCAAGAAAATTTTGTTAAAGAGATTTAACTATCCCGATGTTATAAATTACGGGAAATAATCTAAAATCAATAATGTGGTTGGATAAATAACCTTTGGTGATTGAAGGAGAATGAGATGGTTCGTCAGGAAATAGAAACAAAGTTACGGGCGGCATTTAAGCCTTCTCATCTGAATGTGATTGATGAAAGCTATCGCCACAATGTGCCTGCTGGTTCTGAAAGCCATTTTAAAGTTATTCTGGTGAGCAATGATTTTTCTGAACAAAGGATGCTCAGCCGCCACCGTTCAGTGTATAGTGTCTTGGCACAGGAATTGGAAGAAGGAGTGCATGCTTTGGCACTTCATACTTATACGGAAAAAGAGTGGGCAGAATTGGGTGATACTGGCCTGGCTTCTCCTGCATGTCGTGGTGGGAGTACAACGACATCAACGTTATGATTTTTCCGAATAATCCAATAAACCACCTGATTTTATTTTATTAATCTGGATATTATTTTAGATAACAGCCTTCGGGCTGTATTTTTGTTTATATACATTAAATAGATGGCGCATAAACACTATAGCGATGTATCCATTGAGCAACATTTATCACATAAGTCAACGAATCATGCATGCTTTTGTCTGCAATTCTCGACTCACACTGTCTGCATCGCTATAATGCTGCGTCTAAATTTTTAGAATGGTTTCGGGACGCTTCTGATCAAGGGATTCTCGGTTTTTAAATGCGACCGCCCCGGTTCTTAAAGAGTGCTGCAATCTGCTTTGCTAGGTATTGCAGCCATTCTGAAGTTGACCGAGCACTATGATTTTTTTGAGGTAACAAGATGCAAGTTTCTGTTGAAACCACTCAAGGCCTTGGGCGTCGTGTGTCAATCACCGTTCCTGCTGCCGATATCGAAAAAGCAGTTAACAGTGAATTGGTTAATGTAGCAAAGAAAGTTCGTATTGATGGCTTCCGTAAAGGTAAAGTGCCAATGAATATCGTTCAGCAGCGTTATGGCGCTTCTGTTCTTCAAGATGTTCTGGGTGATCTGATGCAGCGCAATTTCATCAATGCGATCATTGAGCAGAAAATCAACCCAGCTGGCGCACCAAGCTACAAACCAGAACAGTTTAAAAACGGTGAAGACTTCACTTACGCAGTTGAGTTTGAAGTTTATCCAGAAATTGAACTGAAAGGTTTGGAAGAAATTGAAGTTGAAAAACCAGTTGTTGCAGTAAAAGATGAAGATCTTGACAACATGCTGGATACTCTGCGTAAACAGCAGGCTGATTGGAAAGAAACAACTGAAGCAGTAACAGCAGAAGATCGTGTAACTGTTGACTTCACTGGTTCAATTGATGGTGAAGAGTTCGAAGGCGGTAAATCAACTGACTTCGTTCTGGCTATGGGGCAGGGTCGAATGATCCCTGGTTTTGAAGATGGTATCGTTGGCCATAAAGCGGGCGAAGAATTTTCCATCGATGTAACCTTCCCAGAAGATTACCACGCAGAAAACCTGAAAGGTAAAGCAGCGAAGTTTGCTATCAACCTGAAGAAAGTTGAACAGCGTGAACTGCCAGAATTGACTGAAGAATTCATCAAACGTTTTGGCATTGCTGATGGTACTGTTGAAGGTCTGCGTACCGAAGTTCGTAAGAACATGGAACGTGAACTGAAAAATGCCGTTCGTAACAACATCAAAACTCAGGTTCTTGATGGCCTGGTTAAAGCTAACGAAATTGACGTTCCTGCCGCTGTTGTTGATGGTGAAATCGATGTGCTGCGCCGTCAGGCTGCTCAGCGTTTCGGTGGCAACGAAAAACAAGCTCTGGAACTGCCTCGTGAACTGTTCGAAGAGCAGGCAAAACGCCGCGTTGTTGTTGGTTTGCTGTTAGGCGAAGTTATCAGTAGCAATGAGCTGAAAGTAGACGAAGATCGCGTTAAAACGCTGATTGAAGAAATGGCTTCCGCTTACGAAGATCCAGCAGAAGTTATTGAATACTACAGCAAAAACAAAGAAATGATGGACAATGTTCGCAACATCGCTCTGGAAGAGCAGGCTGTTGAACTGGTCCTGAGCAAAGCGAAAGTTTCTGAAAAAGAAACTGGCTTCAATGATCTTATGAACCAAAATCAACTGGCATAAGTTTCATTTATTGATTGCCTGAGATGATGAAATCTCACTCTCAATAAAGTAAACCCGCAGGCACTGCTTGCGGGTTTTTTTATTTTTCTTGAAAAAAACAGATTTAACCTCATATCCTTTCTTACTATTATGTAAGAGCTTACTACTTTTTAAAGGGGGAAAAGCCCCTTATTAGTTAACCTTGGATCATGGTCATCATCGCTTATCTCAAGTAGAATCAGTTATGAATGGCACCAGCGTGAGTTCTATTAGGAGACGGAAATGTCATACAGTGGCAAGCAAGATCAATATGCACCTAACATGTCTTTGGTGCCGATGGTGGTTGAACAAACAGCACGTGGGGAGCGTGCATTCGATATATACTCCCGCTTATTAAAAGACCGCATTATTTTTCTAACTGGCCAAGTCGAAGACCATATGGCGAATTTGATTGTCGCCCAAATGTTATTCTTGGAAGCAGAAAATCCAGAAAAAGATATTCATCTTTATATCAATTCTCCGGGTGGGGTTATTACAGCTGGTATGTCAATTTATGACACGATGCAATTTATCAAACCAGATGTAAGCACTATTTGTATGGGGCAGGCTTGCTCGATGGGAGCGTTTCTGCTGACTGCTGGAGCTGAAGGCAAGCGTTTCTGCCTGCCGAATTCTAGGGTTATGATTCACCAGCCATTGGGTGGTTTCCAAGGGCAGGCGACTGACATTGAGATCCATGCGCAGGAAATACTTAAGGTTAAAGCTCGCATGAATGAATTGATGGCAAAACATACAGGCCAACCACTTGAAAAAATCGTAGTGGATACAGAACGTGATCGTTTCTTATCCGCTTCGGAAGCCGTAGAATACGGGCTGGTTGATAGCATATTCACCCATAGAAACTAATTTTTTGACAATATATTATTACTTTGTTCTGGTCTTTTCTGGGCACATTTTATGTTAGCGCAAGGCCGGGTGGAGTAATAACAGCGTTTTTTCTGTTATGCCAGACAAACTGGGATAACAGCTCATAAAGTGAGGTTGACTGATGACAGATAAGCGCAAAGACGGTTCAGGAAAGCTGCTGTATTGCTCTTTCTGCGGGAAAAGCCAACATGAAGTTCGTAAACTAATCGCTGGCCCGTCAGTGTATATCTGCGATGAATGTGTCGATTTATGTAATGATATCATTCGCGAAGAAATCAAAGAGCTGGTACCACATCGTGAGCGTAGCGCATTGCCTACACCTCATGAGATTCGTCAACATCTGGATGACTATGTCATTGGGCAAGAGACGGCGAAAAAAGTACTGGCAGTAGCTGTCTACAACCATTACAAGAGACTGCGTAATGGTGACACCAATAATGGTGTAGAGTTAGGTAAAAGTAATATTTTGCTGGTTGGTCCAACAGGTAGCGGTAAAACTTTGCTGGCTGAGACGCTTGCCCGCTATTTGGATGTGCCGTTTACGATGGCTGATGCCACAACATTGACTGAAGCAGGCTATGTTGGGGAAGACGTCGAAAACATTATCCAGAAACTTCTGCAAAAATGTGACTACGATGTGCAGAAAGCACAACGTGGTATCGTGTATATTGATGAAATAGATAAGATTTCTCGTAAATCAGATAATCCTTCAATTACACGTGATGTATCAGGTGAAGGGGTTCAGCAAGCACTGCTGAAACTGATTGAAGGAACGATAGCAGCGGTTCCACCTCAAGGCGGTCGCAAGCATCCACAGCAGGAATTCTTGCAGGTTGATACATCTAAGATTTTATTTATCTGTGGTGGCGCATTTGCTGGCTTGGATAAAGTTGTCAGCCAGCGTTTAAATGTCAGCTCAGGTATTGGTTTTAGTGCTACAGTTAAAGGTGAATCGGAGAAAGCAACCGAAGGCGAATTGCTGGCTCAGGTTGAACCGGAAGACTTGATTAAATTTGGGTTAATTCCTGAATTTATCGGGCGTCTGCCAGTTGTTGCGACCCTGACTGAACTTAGTGAAGATGCATTGATGCAGATCCTGCAGGAACCGAAAAATGCGCTGACTAAACAGTATCAAGCCCTGTTTAATCTGGAGGGTGTTGAGCTGGAGTTCAGGAAAGAAGCATTGACAGCTATCGCGAAGAAAGCAATGGCGCGTAAAACTGGTGCACGTGGTCTTCGTTCGATTGTTGAAGGCGCTTTGCTGGATACGATGTATGATCTGCCATCAATGGAACACGTAGAAAAAGTTGTCGTTGATGAAACGGTTGTTGAAGATAATTCCGCACCATTATTGATATATAGCAAGCCGGATGCCCAAGTTTCTGGTGAGTGAATAAAATAGGGTAGGGAATACCGATTATCAGTATGCATTGAAAAAATAAAATGAGGGAGAATCCCTCATTTTGCTTTTTGCAGCTATAGGCTATTGAATGTCAGATTCCTGTCCCCATATATTTTGTATTCTTTGAAGTGAAACTCGTGAAAACCGTGTTTCACGAGATTCCTAAAAACTGGCGAAAGCTGTACCCGATAGATTTCGAGTTACATTTCGACGGCAAAGTGAGTGAATCCGCGGCAATATAATCAATGATGCAGCTGGAAAAATGAGCGCAGCCAACAAAGAGAACTTGAAAGATGAAGGGCATAAACGAAGAGAGAGCTCTATGAATCCTGAGCGTTCCGAACGCATAGAAATCCCTGTATTGCCTTTGCGCGATGTAGTGGTTTACCCACATATGGTGATCCCTCTGTTTGTTGGGCGTGAGAAGTCGATCCATTGTCTGGAAGCAGCAATGGATCATGACAAACAGGTCATGTTGGTCGCGCAAAAAGAAGCATCTACTGATGAGCCAGGAGTCAATGATCTTTTCTCCGTAGGTACAGTAGCTTCTGTTTTACAGATGTTGAAATTGCCGGATGGTACGGTAAAAGTGCTGGTAGAAGGCTTGCAACGTGCTCGTATTACTACTCTAACGGATAATGGAGAGTATTTTTATGCGCAGGTTGAATACCTTGAGTCCCCTGAAGTTGATGAACGTGAACAAGAAGTTCTGGTGAGAACCGCGATTAATCAGTTTGAAGGCTATGTCAAATTGAATAAAAAAATCCCGCCAGAAGTTTTGACGTCATTGCACAGCATTGAAGATGCCGCAAAGTTGGCAGATACCATTGCGGCTCATATGCCTTTAAAAATAAACGATAAACAGTCTGTTTTAGAAATGTCTGATATCGTTGAGCGCATTGAATATCTGATTGCGATGATGGAGTCAGAAATCGATCTTCTACAGGTAGAAAAGCGTATCCGTAATCGTGTTAAAAAACAGATGGAAAAAAGCCAGCGCGAGTACTACCTGAATGAACAAATGAAAGCAATTCAGAAAGAATTGGGTGAGATGGACGATGCACCTGATGAGTATGAAATGCTGAAACGCAAGATCGAAGATGCGAAGATGCCGAAAGAGGCGCGCGAAAAAGCAGAAGCTGAATTGCAGAAACTAAAAATGATGTCTCCGATGTCAGCTGAAGCAACTGTCGTCCGCAGTTACATTGATTGGATGGTACAAGTTCCTTGGATCGCACGTAGCAAGGTTAAAAAAGATTTAGTAAAAGCGCAGGAAGTACTGGATATAGACCATTATGGTTTGGAACGTGTTAAAGAACGTATCCTTGAATATCTTGCAGTACAAAGCCGCGTTAGCAAAATAAAAGGGCCAATTCTTTGTTTGGTAGGGCCGCCAGGTGTGGGTAAAACCTCATTGGGTCGCTCCATTGCACGTGCAACCGGGCGCAAATATGTACGTATGGCATTGGGCGGGGTACGTGATGAAGCGGAAATCCGTGGGCATCGCCGTACTTATATTGGTTCCATGCCAGGCAAATTAATTCAGAAGATGTCCAAGATTGGGGTCAAAAACCCACTGTTCTTGCTAGATGAAATTGACAAAATGTCATCTGACATGCGTGGCGATCCTGCTTCAGCGTTACTGGAGGTTCTCGATCCTGAACAAAACGTAGCATTTAACGATCACTACCTTGAGGTAGATTACGATCTGTCTGATGTGATGTTTGTGGCAACTTCGAACTCGATGAATATTCCGGCTCCATTGCTGGATCGTATGGAAGTCATTCGTCTGTCGGGTTACACCGAAGATGAAAAACTCAATATTGCCAAGCGTCATCTGTTGCCAAAACAAATTGAACGCAATGCCTTGAAAAAAGGCGAGCTAACCATTGATGATGGTGCAATTATTGGCATTATCCGTTATTACACCCGTGAAGCCGGCGTCCGTAGTCTGGAACGTGAAATCTCTAAATTGTGTCGTAAGGCCGTCAAAGCCTTATTGATGAATAAAGAGATCAAGCATATTGAAATCACGGCTGAAAACCTGAAAGATTATTTAGGTGTACAGCGAGTGGATTACGGTCGCGCTGATACAGAAAACCGTGTGGGTCAAGTAACGGGTCTTGCATGGACGGAAGTTGGTGGTGACTTGCTGACAATTGAAACGGCTAGTGTGCCAGGTAAAGGCAAATTGACTTATACCGGTTCATTGGGTGAAGTAATGCAGGAATCCATTCAGGCGGCTTTGACCGTTGTTCGGGCTCGTGCAGATAAACTGGGCATCAGTTCTGATTTCCACGAAAAACGCGACATTCACGTTCATGTGCCTGAAGGTGCAACACCAAAAGATGGGCCAAGTGCAGGTATTGCAATGTGCACGGCATTGGTTTCTTGTCTGACGGGTAATCCGGTTCGCGCTGATGTAGCTATGACAGGGGAAATCACCCTGCGTGGTTTGGTTCTGCCAATTGGTGGTTTGAAAGAAAAACTATTGGCGGCACATCGTGGTGGAATTAAAACAGTTATTATTCCAGATGAAAATAAACGAGATCTAGAAGAGATCCCGCAGAATGTCATTCAAGATCTGGAGATCCACCCTGTTAAACGCATAGAAGATGTTTTGACTATCGCTTTGCAGGATCCCGCATTCGGGGCTGAGTTAGTATCATTAAAGTAGTACAAAAATAGTGAGCTAATTCAAGAACTGTGTATAAAATATAGGTTGGCAAGTAAATTCAGACTTGTCAGCCTTTTTTTGTGCTATTAAGTTAGATTAGTCTAATTATCCGATTAAATATTTTGCTGTTCCATGATTTCTTGCTAATACTGGAAATGATTGACATGGCGGTATCGCCTGTCATAAATCGGTTTTGTTACAAGGTGTTTGTTACAATAGTAAAGTAAAACTAAATGGGGATGATAAGAGTGAATAAATCACAACTGATCGACAAAATTGCCGCTGATGCGAACATTTCTAAGGCAGCAGCTGGGCGTGTAGTAGATGCATTCATTTCTTCTGTATCTGAAGCATTGAAAAGCGGTGATGATGTCGCTTTAGTGGGGTTCGGTACTTTTACTGTGCGTGAGCGTGCTGCACGTACAGGGCGCAACCCTCAGACAGGCAAAGAAATCAAGATTGCGGCAGCAAAAGTGCCTGCTTTCCGAGCTGGGAAAGGTCTAAAAGACGCAGTTAATGCTTAATGGATAGTAATCTGGCCTTTTATTTTTGTTATTGCGGTAAACTTCGACTGACGAGGCAAAAGTGATAGGTTAGAATATAAGCGCATCAATCGTTTGGTGCGCTTTTTTTCTCTTAGCGTTTGAATTAGCGTAATATGGCAGTTTCTTTTTCACTAAAGCGGAGTTTTACGTCTTTATGATGGACAACCTACGCACGGCGGCAAATGGTCCTGTGCTCAAAATTGTATTGGCTCTAATCATCCTGACCTTTTTGCTGACAGGTGTAACAGGTTACCTGTCAAATGAAAATGGTAGTTATGCTGCCAAAGTAAATGGTCAAGCTATTAGCCGTGTTCAGTTGGAGCAGGCATTTCTGCAAGAAAAAAATACGTTGCAGGAGAGATTGGGAGATCAATTTTCAGCTCTGTTAAGCGATGAGCAGAAAATACGCCAGATTCGACGTCAGTCATTGGATCGCCTAATCAATTCCACTTTGATTGAACAATATGCCAATAAGTTAAATTTATCAGCCAGTGATGAGCAAGTGGCTGCAGGAATACGCAACTTACCTTTCCTCCAAACTGACGGCAAATTTGATAACAAGAAATACCAGGATTATCTGGATTCGCTTGCTCGTTCAAACATCAGCCCTGATATCTTTGCGGAGCAAGTTCGTAAGGATTTGATTAATCGTCAATTAATGCAGGCATTGCTGGGATCGGAAATCGCATTACCGGCAGAAATCAAGCAAGAAGTGAAGCTTGCCCTTCAAGAAAGAACAGTGCGTTTTGCGACACTTGAATTGAAATCAATTGAAGCAAAGCAAACCGTAACGGATGAAGAGCTGAAAAACTACTACGACGCCAATAGTAAACATTTCACCGTGCCAGAAAAAGTTAAAATCAGTTACCTCAAGATGGATGCAGCAGATGAACTAAAAAATATCACTGTATCTGATGCTGATATTGAAAAGTATTACAAAAACAACCTGGCAAAATATACTAAGCTTGAGCAGAAGAAATATAGCTTTATTCAATTGGATTCAGACGTAGCAGCTAAATCAGTCTTGGATGAATTAAATAAAGGGGCTGATTTCAGCCAGTTGGCATCTGAAAAATCGACAGATAAATTTTCGGCTCAAAAAGGGGGCGATCTTGGTTGGATGGAAGATCGCGCTATGCCTGATGAGCTAAAATCTGTGAATCTGACAAAGAAAGGACAGCTTTCTGATGTTGTCAAATTAGCTAATGGATATGCTATTTTCCGTCTGGACGATATTAAACCTGAAGTCATTGAGCCACTGGCTGATGTGCGTTCAGAAATAGAGAAAATCGTTAAGCAGGAAAAAGCCGTTGATGCGTTCTATGCATTGCAGAGAAAAGTCAGTGATGCAGCTGCGAACGACAATGAATCCTTGGCCGCTGCGGAAAAAGCAGCTGGTTATAAAGCAATAACCACAGATTGGTTTGATCGTACCCATATCCCTGCTGATATCAATTTCAGCCAAGTCGTTGAGACAATTTTCTCCGGCAATTTAATTGATGATAAAGGAACAACAGGAACTAATTCTGATGTCATTTCTGTTGAAGGTGACAGAGCCTTTATTATTCGTGTTGACGAGTTTAAGCCGGAGTCAGTTCAACCATTTGAACAAGCTAAAAATGAAGTGACTGAGCTGGTTAAACGCCAAAAGGCGGAAAAACAGCTTCAGGTTGAAAGTGAAAAATTGCTGGCATCTTTGAAAGAAGGTAAAGGCGAACAAGCTTTGAAAACAGCTGGTATTCAATTTGGTCAACCAACGATAATAAAACGTCTCGAGGAAACCAATCAGGCTTCTGATGTCGCATTCTCTTTACCACACCCTAAAGATGGGAAGGTTGAATATGGCTTGGCTCAAGACGAACTGGGTAATGCGGTGTTAGTTGAACTGGATAAAGTTACTCCTGGCTCTATCTCTGATGAGCAGGTTAAACAATATATGGACGGTTATCAGTATCAGACCGGTAATATCATGCTGGAATCACTCATGCTTAATTTACGCGATGAAGCTGATATTAAATACGGTCAGATGGAATAAAATTGCGAACTCATTCGCAACTATTTTTGTAACATAGTAATTTTGAAAGGCCACATTCGTGGCCTTTCGCATATTCAAATCTTGCCTATTGTTTCGAAATACCGTTATGGCAATCTCTCCTTCGTCAATAAAACATGGAGAGATTTACATGAAGTATTTAAGGATATTATTCAATTCACTCATTATGGCCTTGTGCATTAATACATCATTGTCTTATGCCGCTACGGCGAATGGAGCTGTCGATAAAGCGGTGAAACCGCCAATTAATCAACATGCAGCCACAACTAAAAATCAGGACATGAAAGAGGGAGGCGAGGTTGCCGCTAGTCAACAAACTTCAGGGAAGGAATTACTCAATATCAATACTGCGAATGCTGAAGAATTGGTGAAAGAACTTAATGGCATTGGCGTCAAAAAAGCACAGGCAATCATTGAATATCGTGAAAAATATGGCCCCTTTACAGCGATAGAGCAATTACAGGAAGTACAAGGTATCGGCCCCATTTTTATAGAAAAGAATCGAGGTAAATTAACTCACTAAACAGTAAAAAAGTATTACGCCCTCTTGTTATGAGCCCATACTCTTAATCAAGAGGGCTGTGATACCGATCAAGAATAACTCATCAAATGCTATTGTAATTAAATTGTTTTGCTATTGTTACATGTTATCTGGTCTGATGAGTATAAGGAAGAAGTGAGCAATGAGTACGATTATAAAAGTCAGGGGTTATCATATCGATGTTTTCCAGCATGTGAATAATGCGCGCTATTTAGAGTTTTTGGAAGCAGCACGATGGGATTTACTGACGGATGATGACACTCTGGCATGGTTAAATAGTAGAAATGTCGGTTTTGTCGTCGCCAACATCAATATTAATTACCGACATCCAGCTGTGTTGGCCGATGAATTGGAAGTGAAATCTTCCTTGCAGGAATTACGTACGAAAAGTGGAACATTCTTTCAGGAAATTATACGCAGACGAGATAACCAAATTATTGCTGATGCCCTAACTACCTTTGTTTGCCTTGATCTGAAAACAAATAAAGCATTGGTGCTGGAAGGTGAGCTGAAGGACAGAATGGAACTTTATAAGAAATAGCACAGCAGAGTGAGAGGTTAGTTGAACCTCTCACAGAAGTATTCTCACTATTTTGTGAGAATTAAATTGAGCGGGTTAATTAATTTAACTGTGTTTTGGATTTCATATCCAGCATTGTGGATTGGGCATTATTTAAATAATCGTTTAAGCCCTTGGCTCGAAGATGACAGGCTGCACATTCACCGCATCCATCACCTTGGATACCGTTATAACAAGTAAGCGTTTGGCTACGGACAAAATCGAGTTTTTGATAATAATCGGCCAGTGCCCAAGTTTCCGCTTTGTTTAACCACATTAAAGGCGTTTCGAAACGGATATCACGGGCTATACCAAGACTGACAGCTTTGTTTAATGCTTTAACAAATTCATCTCGGCAGTCTGGATAACCTGAAAAATCAGTTTCACAAACACCAGTAATAACGGCTTCGGCTTCAACTTGGTAGGCATAAATAGCCGCCAAAGTTAAAAATAAAATATTACGCCCGGGTACAAAAGTGCTCGGAAGGCCACTTTTTTCACTTGTGTTGAAATCTGGTACTGGAATGTTGTCTCTTGTTAAGCTGCTGATTGCAAGCTCATTCAACAAAGTAACATCCAGCACCTTGTGGGCAGCAGCGCCTAATTCTTTGCTGATATGACAAGCTACATCAATTTCAGCACGGTGGCGCTGTCCATAATCAAAAGTAACACAGTGAACCTCGTCATATTGACGAAGTGCCTGAATTAAACAAGTGGTGGAATCTTGCCCACCACTGAATACAACAACGGCTCGTTTCATGATACCTACCTTTGCGAATTGAAGGAGGTATGTTACTCATAACCATTTAATTTGGGTAGTTGTGTTAGATATTGTGTGATATCGCCGATATTATTGCTAACCCACTCCGGGTTGTAATAAGTATCAAGATAGCGTTCCCCGCTATCACAAATTAACGTCACGATTGCTCCTTGCTGGTTGTTATCACGCATTTGGTTAGCAAGTTGCAGAGCACCCCAGACGTTAGTTCCTGTAGATGCGCCAGTTTTTCTGCCAATTAATTTTTCAAGCCAGTAAATGGTAGCAATGGAAGCAGGATCGGGGACTTTTAACATGTCATCTATCACAGTGGGAATAAAGGATGGTTCGACACGCGGACGCCCAATACCTTCGATTTTGCTGCTGGTATTTCCGCGGATCTCACGGCAATTCTGGTTATAGCAATCGTAGAATACTGAGTTTTCCGGATCGACACCGATGAGCTTGGTGTCATATCCCTGATAGCGGATATAGCGACCAATTGTTGCGGATGTTCCCCCAGTGCCGGCACTCATAACTATGTAGGTTGGCTCAGGAAATGGCTCTAGCTTCATGTGGTGGAAAATACTTTCAGCAATATTATTGTTTCCTCGCCAGTCAGTCGCTCGTTCGGCATAGGTAAATTGGTCCATATAGTGACCATTTAACTCTTTGGCCAGCCGCTCTGACTCTTGGTAAATAAGGGCTGAATGCTCAACAAAATGGCATTTTCCACCGTAGAACTCAATTTCCTGAATTTTACGTTTAGCCGTGCAGGAGGGCATAACAGCAATGAAAGGTAATCCAAGTAAGCGAGCAAAATAAGCTTCAGAAACCGCGGTGCTGCCGGATGAGGATTCAATGATCGGAGTTCCTTCATGGATCCAGCCATTGGTGAGGGCATAAAGAAACAGGGAGCGAGCAAGCCGGTGTTTCAAGCTACCGGTGGGATGGGTGCTCTCATCTTTGAGATAGAGGTGAATACCCGGAAACATGGGAAGATTGAGGCGAATCAGATGCGTATCTGCGCTGCGTTGGTAATCTGCTTGGATGGCCCTTATTGCATTTTTGGCCCATAAAGATGACATAAATTGACCCTGAATAATAATACAGTAATGGCATATAGATTACCCTTACATTCAGAGAAATAGATTATTATTTTTCTGATTTTAACCGTTATATTTGGGAAAAATTTCTACAGGAATTAAATATGCTAGATAAAATAGACCGTAAGCTACTGGGGCTGCTCCAACGAGATAGTAGTTTATCTTTGAATGCGTTGGCTGAAGCTGTCAATTTGACCTCTACACCTTGTTGGAAACGTCTTAAAAGACTTGAAGATGAGGGCTATATCATTGGAAAAGTTGCACTGCTGAATGGAGAAAAACTCGGGCTGGGCTTGACGGTGATAGTGATGATCAAAACTCAGCAACACAGCAGTGAATGGTACGAGCAATTTGTTACCTTTGTTAAAGAAATGCCGGAGGTTTTAACATTTTATCGCATGGCAGGTGAGTACGATTACTTAATGCATGTAGAAGTTATTGATATGAAAAGTTATGATCGGTTCTACAAACGCATGGTTAATGGGATTCCGGGTTTGATTGATGTGACCTCCAATTTTGCAATGGAAAAAATAAAATATACAACGGCGTTGCCGATACCAGAATCAGCAGTGTGATGCCTTCTCTGGTATGTAGGCACTAACTTTTCATTTTCTAGCTCGGGAATAGGTGTGTGAGATTATTTTCACAATTAGGCTGGTATTTTATTAGTGAATGGCGGCGTTATTTAGGCGCTGTAATATTCCTCGTTATGATTGCTGTGCTGCAACTCATTCCTCCCCGTTTGGTTGGCGTTATTGTTGATGGGATTAGCTCAAATACGATGTCGTCTCGTCAGCTATTGATGTGGTTGGGAATAATACTGGTTATAGCATTAGCGATATATGGATTACGTTATGTCTGGCGTGTGTGGTTGTTTGGTGCTTCCTATCGGCTGGCCGTTAAATTGCGTAGTGATTTTTACCAGCGATTAAGTAGTCAGAACCCTGAGTTTTATCTGCGCCACCGAACAGGAGACCTCATGGCGCGGGCAACAAATGACGTTGACCGAGTTGTCTTTGCCGCGGGTGAGGGAGTACTTACTTTAGTTGATGCCTTAGTTATGGGCTGTGCCGTTCTTGTCGTAATGAGTGTGGAAATTAGTTGGCAGTTAACATTGTTATCACTATCACCTTTACCCATTATGGCCTTGGCGATCAAGCATTATGGCGACCAGCTTCACCACCGTTTTAAATCGGCACAAGGCGCGTTTTCTACCTTGAATAACCACGCTCAGGAAAGTTTAACCAGTATCCGCATGATCAAAGCGTTTGGATTGGAAGAATTGCAATCCAATCAATTCGAAGAAGTTGCCATTGAAGCGGGGCGTAAGAATATGCACGTTGCCCGTGTGGATGCACGTTTTGATCCAACTATTTTCATCACCGTTGGCATTTCGAACCTACTGGCTGTTGGTGGCGGAAGCTGGATGGTTATTCATGGAACCTTGACCCTTGGCGAACTGACCAGTTTTGTCATGTATTTGGGGTTGATGATTTGGCCGATGCTGGCTTTGGCGTGGATGTTTAACATTGTTGAAAGAGGAAGCGCTGCATATACGCGTATTCGCAGCTTGTTGCAAGAACCGCTGGTGATCGCGGATGGTTCGCAATCTTTATCTTCAGGCCGTGGAATTTTACAGGCAAATATCAATACATTTACTTACCCACAAAATGATAAGCCTGTGCTGCATGATATCAACTTCCAGCTAAAGCCAGGCCAGTTATTGGGCCTTTGTGGGCCGACGGGGTCAGGGAAAAGCACGTTGCTGGCTTTATTGCAGCGGCAATTTGATGTAACTGATGGGGAAATTCTTTTTCAGTCGCAAAATATATCCACCCTCAAAATGGATGAGTGGCGTTCGCGGCTGGCTATCGTCAATCAGACACCATTCCTGTTCTCAGATACCGTTGCCGGCAATATTGCGCTGGGAAAACCTGATGCAACTCAGGCACAAATAGAAGAAGTGGCTCGTCTGGCAAATGTGCATGATGACATTTTACGATTGCCTCAAGGCTATCAAACGGAAGTGGGAGAGCGCGGTGTAATGCTTTCTGGTGGGCAAAAACAGAGAATATCCATTGCTCGGGCTTTATTGCTGGATACAGAGATTTTAATTCTTGATGATGCCTTATCAGCCGTGGACGGGCATACCGAGCATCAAATCATGAAAAATCTCCACCAATGGCGGCAAGAACGCACAATTATTATTAGCGCGCATCGATTGTCTGCACTAACAGAGGCAAATAATATTTTGGTCATGCAACATGGAACAATTGCACAGCAAGGCCAGCATAAACAACTTATCGCTCAATCTGGCTGGTATTCGGATATGTACCATTACCAGCAATTAGAGGCCGCATTGGATGGGGACAATGACTAATACTCATATGCGTAAGCTATGGCCATCGTTAAAGCGTCTGCTTTCTTACAGTAAAAATCACCGTAAACCAATTTTAATTGCGGTGCTCATGTTATGGGTTGCATCACTGGCTGAAGTCAGTGGGCCGCTTCTTGTGAGCTATTTTATTGACAATATGGTCGCTACAGGAAATTTACCGCTAGATGTTATTGGAGGGCTGGCGGCTGCCTTCCTGGCTTTGCAACTTGTTTCTGCTGCATTGCATTATTATCAGACCTTATTTTTCTATCAAGCGTCGGTGGGAGTTGTGCAGCAGCTTCGTACTGATGTGATGAACTCAGCATTGCGTCAGCCATTGAGCGCTTTTGATAATCAACCCGTTGGTCAATTGATATCTCGTGTCACGAATGATACCGAAGTCATCAACGATCTGTTTGTAAATGTGATCCCAACGGTATTTCGCAGTATTGCGTTGATCGGGGCCATGTTGATCGCTATGTTTGCCCTGGATTGGCGTATGGCATCGGTTGCAGTCGTGATATTTCCTGCGGTTCTGCTGGTTATGTTTGTTTATCAGCGTCTCAGCACCCCGATTGTCAGGCGAGTTCGTGGCTACCTGGCTGATATTAATGATGGTTTTAATGAAGTTATAAATGGAATGGCCGTAATCCAGCAATTCCGTCAGCAAGCCCGTGTTGGTGAAAAAATGTTGGCAGTCAATCGGGCGCATTATCAATCCCGTATGCAGGCGCTGCGGTTAGATGGGGTTTTATTAAGGCCGTTATTGAGTTTCTTTTCTACCGCAATATTGTGTGGTTTGCTTTTATTGTTTGGAATCGAGGGAACGGAAGTTATTGGTATTGGTGTTCTTTATGCCTTTATCAACTATCTGGGGCGATTAAATGAACCTCTGATTGAGCTGACTGCGCAGCAATCTTTATTGCAGCAAGCTGTGGTTTCAGGTGAGCGAGTTTTTGAGCTGATGGATAGCCCACAGCAACAATACGGTAATGATCAACACGCATTGGCAAGTGGTCAGATTGATGTTGAAAACCTGAACTTTTCTTATAGGAAGGACAAACGAGTCTTGAGTGATATCAACCTGCATGTTCCTTCATGTGGATTTATCGCCTTGGTTGGGCATACAGGAAGTGGGAAAAGTACCTTGGCTAATTTAATCATGGGCTATTATCCATGGCAGGATGGCGAAATTTATCTTGATGGGCGCCCGGTATCTTCACTTTCTCATGCTGTATTGCGAAATGGTGTGGCTATGGTACAGCAGGATCCTGTCGTTTTAGCCGCTTCATTTTTTGACAATATTACCTTGGGGCGGGATATCAGTGAGGAGAAAATCTGGGAAGTGCTGGAATTGGTTCAACTAACGGAATTTATCCGTAATTTACCTGAAGGCTTGAATTCCAGACTTGGTGAACAAGGCAATACGCTTTCCGCAGGGCAAAAACAGCTTTTGGCAATGGCTCGGGTTTTAGTGCAGTCGCCACAGATCCTTATTCTAGATGAAGCAACCGCAAATATTGATTCGGGAACTGAGCAGTCAGTCCAAAAAGCGTTGAATATGATCCGCAAACAAACAACATTAGTCGTTATTGCCCACCGGCTTTCAACTATCGTTGAGGCGGATTCCATATTGGTGCTGCATCGTGGTGCAATTGTAGAGCAAGGGCAGCATCAACAATTATTAGCAAGACGTGGACGTTACCATCAAATGTACCAACTCCAGCAGGTTGGAGAGACATTGAATGAACCTGTGCACATTTAGAGTGCATATAGGGGGTAGCGGCTGTTCGCTGCTCCCTTTTTTATCCTTCCTTACTGACACCCCTTTAAATAACCGTCTGATTAAAAGCCATTTTTAATTTTTGGCATATCCTTTGCAATATACCCCTAGTAAATAGCTTTTGTGTGAACACAGTGAAAGACGGGGGAAATATGAAACTAATCACTATCATCATAAAGCCATTTAAGTTGGAAGAAGTAAGAGAGGCTCTGGCTGAAATAGGCATACAAGGGATGACTATGTCGGAAGTAAAGGGCTTCGGGCGCCAAAAAGGCCATTCTGAGCTTTATCGGGGAGCTGAATATAACGTCAGTTTTTTGCCCAAGGTTAAGATTGATATTGCCATTAATGACGAGCGAGTTGAAGAAGTGGTCAATATTGTTCAACAAACTGCCTTTACGGGAAAAATGGGGGATGGGAAGATTTTTATCTTTGAATTACAGCAGGCTATCCGGATCAGAACCGGTGAAATAAACGAAGCCGCCCTCTAAGGGGAGAATGAAAAATGAAAAAACAATTTTTATTCATAATTGGTATTGTGGCCAGTTTACCTTCATTCGCCTTTGCTGCGGGAAAAAACTTCGATAAGGCAGATACAGTATTTATGCTGGTAAATACTGTACTGGTTCTTTTTATGACAATTCCCGGAATAGCTCTGTTTTATGGTGGATTGTTGCGACGTAAAAATGTTTTGTCACTGATGTCACAAGTACTTGTCAGCTTTTCTCTGGTTTATGTACTTTGGGTTATTTATGGTTACAGCATGACTTTTGAGGCCGGTAACCGTTTTTGGGGTGGATTAGGCCAATTTATGCTGAAAAACATCACTATTAATGATTTAAGTGGCAGTTTCTACCAGTTAATACATGTTGTTTTCCAGGGCGCATTTGCCTGTATTACTGTCGCCTTAGTGGTTGGAGCCTTGTGTGAAAGGATCCGTTTTTCAGCATTGTTGATTTTTAGCGTACTGTGGCTGACTGCATCTTATATCCCCATGGCGCACATGGTATGGGGAGGCGGCTGGCTTGCCAAGGATGGTTCTTTGGATTTTGCTGGTGGAACTGTTGTGCATATTAATGCGGCAGCGGCAGGTTTAGTTGGGGCATATTTACTTGGAAAACGCTCAGGCTTTGGGCGAGAGGCTTTTAAACCCCATAGTTTGCCGATGACGTTCATTGGTACGGCCATCCTATATATCGGCTGGTTTGGTTTTAATGTGGGATCGGCTGGGGCTGTAAATGCGATTTCGGCATTGACGCTGGTAACTACAGTAATAGCCACAGCAGGAGCCGTGTTATCGTGGGTTTTCTCCGAATGGCTTTTCCGTCAAAAACCCTCTCTTTTAGGTGCGTGCTCTGGGTGTATTTCAGGTTTGGTGGCAATCACACCGGCTGCGGCAACAGTGGGCATTGGTGGGGCTTTAGCTATAGGGTTGATTGCCGGAGTTGCGGGCTTATGGGGAGTGGTGATATTAAAGCGCTGGCTACGTGTCGATGATGTCTGTGATGTATTTGGTGTGCATGGCGTATGTGGCATTGTGGGGTGTCTTTTGACGGGGATTTTTACGGCGGCTGATTTAGGCGGGACTGGCTTTGCTGAAGGCATGACCATGCTGAAACAGTTAGAAATGCAAATTATCAGTATATTAGTCTGTATCGTCTGGTCATCTGTGGCAGCGTATATTTCATTTAAGATTGCGGATAAATTGGTTGGTTTGCGTATTAGTGTTGAGTCAGAAAGAGAAGGATTAGATATTACTTCGCATGGTGAAAGTGCTTATAACTGATATAGCTCCCATTTTCACCATTGCAGCCGTATGAGATGAAAGTACTTTTTCTGGTTGTTGTACCGTAATAACAGGCAAAGGTTATATAACCACCAGTGGTCAAATGCTGGCTTAATTGTGTTCGCTGTTGTTATTACGGTACGTAATGCCTCACATTACAGTTTGCGAATGACCCCTTCCTGAACAGCAGAAGCGATGAGTAAGCCTTCTCGGTTGTAGATTTGCCCACGAACGAAACCACGAGCGCCTGATGCCGATGGGCTTTCGATGGCATAGAGTAGCCAGTCATTCATATCGAAAGGGCGGTGGAACCACATTGAGTGATCAATTGTCGCAACTTGCATATTACGTTCCATAAACCCAACTCCATGGGGAAGCAAGGAAGTCGGAAGAAAATGGAAATCTGACGCATAACCCAGAAGACAGCAATGAATTAATGGGTCGTCAGGCATTTTTCCGTTACTGCGGAACCAAACATAACGAACGGGTTTATGAGGAGAGTAATTAGGGAGATTTTTAGATTTAACCAGTTTCATCTCCAGAGGAGGTGCAGAGAAAGCCTTTTTAAATTTGTCAGGAAGAGAGGAAGGCACCTGTTTTGCAATTTCTTCCTGAGACTCTAATTCTTCAGGTGGTGGAACATCAGGCATGACATCTTGGTGTTCAAAACTCTCTTCATGGCCTTGAAAAGACGCTGTCATGTAGAAGATCGGCTGGCCGTGTTGTATCGCACTGACTCTACGCGCACTGAAGCTTTTGCCATCACGCAGTATTTCAACATCATAAACAATGGGCTTATGGCTATCTCCCGGGCGCAGAAAATAACTGTGAAAAGAGTGGATCATGCGGTCATCAGCAACGGTTTGCTTTGCTGCATATAGCGCTTGGCCGATTACCTGCCCACCAAAAACTTGGGGAAAACCTAAATCCTCACTTTGTCCCCGATAAATTCCTTCTTCTATTTTTTCCAGATGTATCAGGTTAATTAAGTTGTGTAATGCCTGGTTCATAATGTGATTTTGCTTTTATAAGAGCGGTTAAAAGGTATAAATGGATGATTATAGATATAAAATTTTATTTATTCGAAAGGAAATAAATTAAATTATAAATGAAAATTACCCTAATGTTTTTATTTCGGCATTAAATTATCACTATTAGTTTTATCAATATTTGTCAAATAATGCGAATAATTTTGTTTTTATTGTTTATTTATTGATTTATATGGTTATTTTTTAAAATTAAGAAGTTGTTAATGTTTTATTCATATTTTATTCAGTTTGGTATTGTGGTTGATATAGGGACAATATTTAGTTTTTCATATGATATAAAAATGATTGATTAGAGTTATTGGATTTTTTTTATTATTTTATTGAGCTATTTTTTCTTGCAAGCCGCGGGCGTGCAGTTGTTTTGGTGAGTTTTTATTCTGCTGGAAAAAGTGGCTAAACTTAATCCAAGTATAACAATATGAGCGTTTTTTCTTAAATGAACATATTCATTTATGATAAATAAAACGGCATGGTAAACAAAAAGCACGATGTTAGAACAATAATAGGAGAATGCAAAAATAGGGGGAAGCAAAAGGCCAATAGAAATATAAAACTCCACGTTTAGGCCGTTTTTTAAACGCTTTGAGCAAGGAATCGCCATTCAAGTGAGAGTGCCTTGCTATTTCATTATGTATGAAAGATAATGTCCACCGCTTCGAAGTTTGAAGCCTACGTCAATGGGGGCTCTGTTGGTTCTCCCGCAACGCTAACTTGTTAACTTGGTCAGGTCTGGAAAGAAGCAGCCATAGCAGGGGATGTGTGTGCCGGGATGTCGCTGGCAGAGCCCTCACCAGTTTTAATCTTCCGTCAACTCGCTCATTTAGCCGATAATTGCTACCGGCTTCAGTCACTTTCTATCTGATCACTGCAACTTAGCGGACAAATTTCCAAACAGATGATGGAATTTTATCATAGAGTTTATTCATAGTAAGTTCGGCTAAACGGTGGTCAGCAGCGGAGTAGAACAATTCAAGCTCGTCATCCGAAAGTTCATATTTATTTTTTTCAATTACACGTTCCAGTGTTTCAATAGAAGTGCATTTTCTCAAACGCATCAGATAGTCAGTTTTAGTCATGGTCGCCTTATCTTTTTTGGTATAAAAAATAGTTAGAAATATATTTATCAGGTTTTGCTTAAAGAAGCGTTTAAATCATGTAGAAGAATGTTAGTTAAGTGTTCGTTTGTTCTTTGCCATTTTGTCAGTTCAAGAAAGCTTATCTTATCGCTTCCGAACAAATTATATGTTTCATCCAGATATTCATCAATTAAGGTGCTGAGATCGTAGTTATCTGTGTATTTTATTTTAAAGTTCCAGACAAAAGCTGCAATGTGTTCGATCAATTCGTTTAACTTTAAGCTTTTCTCTGAGGTCAGATCGTGAATCCAATGATTATCAGTGCGATTCAAGACTGAAAGTGCTTCGTGAATTAATTTTTCACATAAGTATTTTAATTCAGCAATATCATGTCTTCTTGGTGAATATTCATCCATAATCACCTCCGTAAACGGCACACGGTTTATTTGAGCTAGGGCTTATACGTGCTAATTATTATAGTCATTCTTTTAGAATAGAGCCTATCAAAACATGATTATTATTTATTAATATTAAAGTGCTATTTTGTTCATTTGCCAACTGAATTTTAAACAGAGACGTAATTTACGTTTGGTTCAAGTAAAAATCTCGATTCTGGCAAACCTTAACTTTAGATAAACGACCGCCATTCTACTATAAAGATAGTGAATAAAGGTAGTCGGAACCTACGTATGTCATTAACTATATTGAATTCTACTAATATTGCAGAAGCATAGTAGAAGTTGCAGCAATAGCACAGAGGTCATTATAGGCGATTGTATTGCGACTTTCAAAATCAATATAATGCCATTATTACATATGTCACTATCGAGATGGAACACTTTTTACCATTAAAGGTGTAATTAGAAGAAAAACAAGTAAAGTTACCAATTAATCTTCTATTTATTATAAAAAAAAGCAAAGTGTCCTTCTTGAAGGTCGGTGGTTTTTCATAAGTATTTATTTTAATTAGATTATGAATAGTTGTTAAAGTAGCGACGTAATCAGTGAAATAAAGAGGGGGCGAAGTAATTTTTCCCGTTAAAAAGGCCACCTCAGTGGCCTTTTTGATATGGTTAATTTAATGAAGGGATTAGTGATGAGTAGTAACGTGTTCTACTTCCTCACTTTTCTTCATAAACCTGCGTTTGATGACAACGAAGAATACAGGGATAAAATAGATTGCCAATGATGTTGCTGCAATCATACCACCCAATACCCCAGTACCTACGGCATTTTGAGCACCTGAACCAGCACCGTTACTCAATACCAGAGGCGTAACCCCAAGCATAAAGGCAAGTGAAGTCATCAGAATTGGACGAAAACGCATTTTAACTGCATCCAATGTCGCTTCTATTAACCCTTTTCCTTCTTTCTCTATCAAATCCTTGGCAAATTCTACGATAAGGATGGCATTTTTCGCCGATAGCCCGATGGTCGTCAACAGGCCAACTTTAAAGTAGACGTCATTTCCTAGGCCGCGCATTGAAGTTGCCATCAATGCACCGATAACTCCCAGAGGAACGACCAGCATGACAGAGAATGGTACAGACCAGCTTTCATACAATGCCGCCAGACAGAGGAACACGACCACTAATGACAGCGCGTATAGTGCCGGTGCCTGATTACCTGACAGACGTTCTTGATATGACATTCCAGTCCAGTCATAGCCTATACCTGGCGGTAATTGTGATGCCAATTGCTCCATCAGTGCCATTGCGTCGCCGGTACTTTTACCTGGAGCTGCCTCTCCCATGATTTCCATAGAAGGTAAACCATTGTAGCGTTCAAGGCGCGGTGAACCATAAATCCACGGATCTTTTGATGTATCCATGAAAGCAGAGAATGGCACCATTTTCCCATAGTAATTGCGGACGTACAGCTTGCTGATATCGCTTGGCAACATACGATAAGGCGCATCAGCCTGAATCATAACTTTTTTGATTCGGCCGCGATCAATAAAGTCGTTAACGTAAACCCCACCAAACATTGTATTCAATGTTGAGTTAATATTTGATGTGGATACACCCAGAGCCTCGGCTTTTTCCTTATCAATATAGATATGGTATTGCTGTGTATCATTCTGCCCATTAGGGCGAACAGAGCTGAGTATCTCTGGATGTTGCGCAGCCATACCGAGTAGCTGGTTACGTGCATTCGTTAATGCTTCATGGCCAAGATTTCCTTTATCCAACAATTGGAAATCAAAACCACTGGCGGTGCCTAGCTCGACAATTGAAGGAATATTGAACGCAAATATAATCGCTTCCTTGATTTGAGAAAGTTCAGCATTTGCCCGTTCTACAATAGCTGGAACCTTATCTTTTTTATCTTTGCGTTGTTCCCAATCTTTTAGGCTGATAAATACCAGACCATTATTCTGCCCTTGACCAGAGAAACCAAATCCGTTGACTGTAAATACAGATTTAACAACATCGCTCTCTTTGGTAGAGAAATAGTCATTAACTTTTTCCAATACTTTTTGTGTCTGCTCCTGAGTTGAACCAGATGGCAATTGAACCATTGCCAGCAAAACACCCTGATCTTCTTCAGGCAGGAAAGAAGAAGGCATACGGGTAAACATCAGGGCCATACCTGCGATCAACATAACATAGATCACCAAGTAGCGGCCTGTACCACGCAGCATTCGACCAACACTGTCGGTATAATGACGAGTACTCTTTTCAAACAGATTGTTAAACCAGCCAAAAAACCCTTTTCTCGAACCATGGCTGCCTTTGGCAATGGGTTTGAGCATGCTCGCACACAGTGCAGGTGTCAGGATTAAAGCAACCAGTACAGACAATATCATTGCAGAAACGATAGTGACTGAGAACTGACGGTAGATAGCACCTGTCGCCCCGCCGAAGAATGCCATTGGGACGAATACCGCAGAAAGTACCAGCGCAATACCCACCAGAGCGCCCTGAATCTGCCCCATGGATTTTTTGGTGGCTTCTTTCGGGGATAGCCCTTCTTCTTGCATGACACGTTCAACGTTTTCTACAACAACAATGGCATCATCCACCAACAAACCAATCGCCAGTACCATGGCGAACATCGTCAGTGTATTGATCGAGTACCCGAATGCAGCAAGTATGGCGAATGTGCCGAGCAATACCACCGGAACCGCAATTGTTGGGATCAATGTGGCTCGGAAGTTTTGCAAGAACAGGTACATAACCACAAACACCAGCAGGATTGCTTCCGCCAGCGTTTTCACCACTTCGAAAATAGATATTTTAACGAATGGTGTCGTGTCATAGGGAAGTACTACTTTCAACCCGGGTGGGAAGTAAGGAGACATTTCAGCCAATGCGTTTCTGACGGCTTTAGACGTATTTAATGCGTTGGCACCTGTTGCAAGCTTGATACCAATCCCCGCAGCGGGTTTCCCATTGAATCTGCCGATTATGCTGTAGCTTTCAGCCCCCATTTGAATGGTTGCAACATCACTTAAGGTAATCTTCGAACCATTGGGGTTAACGCGTAGCAGAATTTTGCCGAATTCTTTCGCTGAGGTCAGACGTGTTTGAGCGACAATAGAGACATTCATACGCTGACCCGGGACTGGCGGTGTTCCCCCTAATTGCCCGGCTGCAACCTGATTGTTCTGGGATTCAATGGCACTGATCACATCCATGGTGGTCATTTTATAATTGACCAGCTTTTCAGGATCGAGCCAGATGCGCATTGCATATTGGGTGCCGAACAGTTGTGTTTCACCTACACCAGTAACACGGCTTAAGGGATCTTTGATATTCGCTCCGACATAGTCGGCTATATCATCTTGATCCATTGAACCATCTTCAGAAATAAAACCAGCTACCATCAAAATAGAACTGGTCGTTTTCTCAACTCTAACCCCTTGCTTCTGAACTTCTTGAGGCAACAGAGGCATAGCTGCTTGCAGTTTATTCTGAACCTGTACCTGAGCGACATCTGGATTTATGTTCGCTTCAAAGGTGAGCATAATGTTCACGCTACCGGCAGAATCACTGGTGGAAGACATGTAAACCAGATTATCGATTCCATTCATGTTCTGTTCAATAACCTGTGTTACAGTATTCTGCAACGTTGTAGCATCAGCTCCGGGGTAACTCGCTGAAATGGAAATAGCAGGTGGTGCAATTGCAGGGTATTGCTCCACGGGTAATTTCATGATTGCCAGCAGGCCAGAGAGCATGGTGATAATCGCGATTACCCATGCAAATATTGGCCGCTCGATAAAAAACTTAGGCATGAATCACCAACTCCTTATTGAGACTTTTTCGCAGACTCAGCTTGGTTAGCCGTAGGCTTGGCATCCAAATCAGTTTCTGTTGGCTTAACCGTGACGCCTGGCGCTATTTTTTGCAATCCAGTGACGATCACTCGATCCCCTGCTTTCAAACCTTTTGTCACCAACCATTTGTTGCCAATAGCTTGAGCGGCAGTGATATTACGCACTTCCACTTTATTTTCTTTATTGACAATCATTGTGGTAGCCTGGCCACGGGGTGTTCTGGTAACAGCTTGTTGAGGGATCAAAATCGCATTTTGACGAATACCTTCTTCCAGTTTGGTACGGACAAACAGACCTGGAAGTAATTCTTCATTTGGATTCGGGAAAATGGCACGCATAGTGATGGAACCTGTTGTTTCATCAACGGTAGCGTCTGAAAACTCAAGGTAGCCAGTCTGACTGTATTCTTGACCCGATTCAGTCACTAAGCGGATTTTTGATTTGCCGCGCTCTTTGTGAAGGGTGCCGTTGGCAATTTCATCTTTAAGCCGCAGATAATCATCACTTGATTGAGTGATATCCACATAAATAGGATCGAGCTGCTGAACAGTTGTCAGGGCTGTTGGCTGACCAGCAGAAACCAGTGCCCCTTCTGTGACGGTGGATTTACCCGCACGCCCAGAAATTGGGGAGCTGACTTTGGTATACGCCAGGTTGATTCTGGCACTTTCTAACGCGGCTTGGGCGGACTGAACATCGGCCTTTGCTTGTGCGTAATCAGAGGTTGCTTTATCGAATTCCTGTTTACTTACATATTGTGTTCCCAGCAGCGATTTATAGCGCTCGACGGTTAAGTGAGAAACATTTTCATTAGCTTTTGCTCTGGCCAGGTTAGCCTGAGCCTTGCTGTACTCTACCTGATAGGTTGCAGGATCGATTTGATATAACGATTCACCCGCAACAATATCACTACCTTCTTTGTAGTTACGTTTTAAGATAATACCGCCGACTTGGGGACGAACCTCTGCAACACGGTAAGCCGCGGTACGACCTGGTAATTCCGTGATGACTGTCAGAGGTTTTGCTTTCAGCGTTACGATGCCCACATCAGGAACATGTTGGCCCGCAGCCCCTTGCTGTGCATCTTTATTGTCATTGCATCCTGATAAGACAAAACTGCCTGAAAGCAGCAGTAATATGGCCAGAGGTAAAACCCCCCTGTTTATATGCATAAGTAAACCTCAAATTTTCAATGTTGATTCTCTAAACTCACGACTGAAATCATTACTTCATTGATTAAGGGTGCTATAGTACAAACATACATGAATGTATGTAAATCAGCTTCAGTTAAAAACAAAGTTTATGGCAAGAAAATGGCACGAAATAATAAACAACAAGCACAACAAACCCGTCAACAGATCATAGATGCTGCAATAAAGACCTTTTCTGAACGTGGCGTATCGGCTACTTCATTGTCCGATATTGCAACTGCGGCTGGTGTAACGCGTGGGGCAATTTATTGGCACTTTAAGAATAAGACAGATTTACTTTCTGTTGTTTGTAAGATACCCAAGCATAAAACAGCCGAACTAGAGAAAGAGTATCAAGCAAAATACCCCAATAATCCACTCATTGCATTGAGATATTTATTGATTTCGGTATTAAGAATAATGGTAGGCGATCTCCAAAGTTGCCTTCTTATGGAAATTTTTTTCCATAAATGTGAGTTTGTTGGAGAAATGTCTCCATTAGCAGATGAGCTTCGGGAGATATGTATTTCTGATTATGAGAGAATCGAAAAGTTATTAGAATCTTGCATTCAGTCAGGAGAATTACCACATGATCTCGACCTGAAGCGTTCTTCTATCATGCTGAGAGCGTTAATGACAGGGATACTGGAGAACTGGTTATTCTCGCCGGACAGTTTTAATATTCAAGAGCAATCTGTATATCTGGTGGATAGTTTCATTGACACACTGAAATATAGTCGTCATATGCGATACAGAGATGAAAATGCATTTTGAATAATTAGGACAAATAATAATGAAATCTATTTTAATCATTGCCAATGGTGCGGCGTATGGCAATGAATCTCTATTTAATGCCCTAAGATTATCTATTGCGCTCAAAGAACAAGAACCTGATTGCGGGCTGAAATTATTTTTGATGTCTGATGCAGTGGTTGCTGGCTTAGCCGGGCAAGCTCCCAAGGAAGGCTATAATTTGAAGCAAATGCTGGAAATTTTGACGGCACAGAATGTCGAAGTAAAATTATGTAAAACCTGCTCAGATGCCAGGGGGATCAGCGATCTGGCATTGGTTGATGGTGTGGAAATCGGTACATTGGGTGAGCTGGCTCAATGGACATTGGCAGCATCTAAAGTGTTAACATTTTAATTAAAATTAATGTATCAGGAAGTGCAGGGGCGGATTATAAATGCCGCAGTACTTTTTTCTACTATCTGTATTTCCTTAATATCAGTGTTGCCTAATATTAAGCATTATCATTCCATTATTTGCAGATGATGAGTAAATGAATTCATGGTTTCAGTTAACCGATATTTGAGTATTTTGCTCAATAAGGGAGGTGTGTGTGACAAACTTCCCGATAGATTATTGTTTCGATTTGTTTTGGTGGTAGGGCTGCTTTTCATCCTATCGTCCTTTTTTTCTCCGGCAAATGCCGCTCTTGGCAGTGATGTTCCAAACCGCAATGATATCCAAAATCAACTTAATGCTCTGACAGAACGCAAGGAACATACTGTCGAGGAAAAAGCATCAATAGCCGATTTGGAAAAAGCCCTTTCTTTCTTTGACAAAATTGATCAAGTGAAACAAGGCACCGCCTTGTTGAAGAAAAACCAGCAAGAAGCTCCTCAAAAGTCGCGCCAGATCACGCTAGAAATGGAAGGTCTGAAAAATAATACGCAGCAAAATGAAAACGAATATAAACAGTCATTGGACACACTGTCGCTAAAGCAACTTGAGTCGAAATTAAATAGCACGTTGAGTAGCTTGCAAAAGGCATTGGAAGATCTGGCCAGCTATAACAGCCAATTGATTGGGCTGCAAACGCAACCAGAACGAGCGCAAAATATACTATTTCATAATGTGCAAAGATTGCAGCAAATTCGTAATCAACTTAATAATGCATTGACTGAACAGCCGGAATCGAGCCAGACAAAAACAGAACTGTTATTGGTCGAACAATCCTTTTTGATGCAGCAAAATGAATTCCAAAGGGCTGCCTTGCAGGCAAATACGCAATTGCAATCGCTTTTGCAGCAACAGCGGGATTATACAACTCTCCAGATTAAGCAGTTAGAAGGTTATGTCCAGTTGATTCAAACCGTCGTGAGCGGAAAACGGTTAATTATTTCTGAAGAAACGGCAAAAGAAGCACAGACTCAAAACGGGCAAAATTCACATATTCAGGATAACCCTTTGGTCAGCCGGGAGCTGGAAAGTAATCGTGATTTGAGTGAGCGGCTCGTTGCCGCGACCCGGGATAACAATCAACTGGCGCAAAAAAACATTTATGTAAAAACGCTGCTGGATAGGGCGATCCAATCTGAGCGAAATTTAAAAGAGCAGATTAAGGTGTTGCGTGGCAGTTTATTGCTATCGCGCATTTTATTTCAGGAACAGTTGAAAATACCCGCAGATGTTCTAACAAAAGACTTACCGACAAAAATTGCGGACCTGCGTCTGGTGCAATTTGAAATTACTCAGGAACGGGATTTACTGTATCAGGATAACGATTACGTCAAGAATTTATTGATTGAGAACCAGAGTAAAATCAAAGGGGAATCCACAGAAACCGTGGATGAAATCCGTAATGCCCTCAATCAGATTTTGGATGTTCGCCGCGAGCTTCTGGATCAACTCAACAATCAGTTGGGCAATCAGATTACCCACTCCATCAATTTGCAGATGGATCAGCAACAATTATTGGATGTGATGGAGTCTCTGCAACAAACGCTTGTTCAGCAAATTTTTTGGGTAAACAGCAATAAGCCGATGAATTTAGCGTGGTTACAATCTCTGCCTGAGCAAATTCGGGATGAGTTGAATCATCTAAATATTCAAGTAACCCTCAATGGCCTGATTACCGGGCTGGAAAACTCTATCCATTTCGTTATTCCCCTTGTCTTGGTTGGCTTGTTTTTGCGTTGGCAAACCAAAGGCATTAATGAGCAATTAAAGAAAATTGCCGGTGAAGTTGGGCAATTCCGCCGTGACAGTCAACTGCATACCCCATTGGCTCTGATTCTGACCGTAATAAAAACGTTGCCACTTGCTTTCATTGTGCTGGCGGTAGGTTATTGGTACTTAAAATCAGGTGATGACTTGGGCGAGCTGATTTGGGGATTCTCCCGCCAGTTGGCGCTATTTTGGATTATGTACAGCACCTGTTATCAACTGCTTTCCGCAGGTAAGATCGGAGAACAGCACTTTGCCCTGAATAAAGCCGATTGTACTTTATTCCGGAAAAATCTTGTCCGCCTGTCCATTGTATTGCTGCCTATTTTATTTTGGGTAACATTGGGGGTTAAACACCCGTTACAGTTGTCTGATGATGTGATAGGTCAGGGCATTATTTTGATCTGCCTATTCTTTGTCTTCTTATTTGTCTTTCCATTTTGTCGCTACATATGGCGTGAAAAAAGTTCACACATGATACGCCTCATTGTGGTAACAACATTAACGTTTGCACCACTGGTTATGATGGTGCTGATGGTATCTGGTTATTTTTACACAACCTTGCACTTGGCTGAGCGTTGGTTATACAGCCTATATTTACTGCTGCTCTGGTATATCAGCTACCAAACATGTTTACGGGGATTGGGCATTGCTGCCCGTCATATCGCCTATCGACGTGCTGTCGCCCGGCGTCAATCCCTGACAAAAGAAAGTATGGAAGGCGAGGTATTGGAAGAACCGCCAATGGCGTTGGATCTTATTAACCAACAATCATTGCGTTTGACCACGATGGTACTGTTTCTGGTCTTTTTAGGCGCATTTTATTGGATTTGGTCTGATCTGGTGACCATATTTTCTTACCTTGACGGGATCAATTTGTGGCAATACAGCACCACAAGTGAGTTGGGCAATGTACTGAAATACATTACCCTGAAAGATTTGGTTCTATCGATAGCTATGCTGGTGATTTCATGGGTCATGATGAGAAACCTGCCGGGATTGCTGGAAGTTCTGGTTCTATCCCGCTTGCAGCTGCAGCAAGGTGCTTCATATGCCATTAAAACGACATTGACTTATTTGATCATTGGCGTTGGTGGGATCACTGCATTGGGAACGCTGGGCGTTTCATGGAATAAATTACAATGGCTGGCTGCTGCGCTTTCGGTCGGATTGGGTTTTGGTTTACAGGAAATCTTCGCCAACTTTGTTTCAGGCTTGATTATTTTGTTCGAGCGCCCGGTTCGTATTGGCGATACGGTAACTATCGGAACTTATTCCGGTTCGGTCAGTAAAATTCGCATTCGTGCGACAACAATTACGGATTTTGACCGTAAAGAAGTGATCATTCCCAATCGGGCATTTGTGACAGAACGTTTAATCAACTGGAGCCTTTCCGATACTGTCACGCGGATCATTATTAAAGTTGGTGTCGCATATGGCTCTGATCTTGATAAGGTGAAAGAGGTGCTGTTAAAGGCCGCCAATGATAATAATCGAGTGATGAGCGAACCCGGGCCACAGGTCTATTTCATGAGTTTTGGTGCCAGCACTCTGGATCATGAACTGCGGCTTTATGTGCGTGAATTGGGAGATCGCAGCCGTACCGTTGATGAAGTCAATAGAAGCATTGATAAATTATGCCGGGAAAATGATATTAATATTGCCTTCAACCAGTTGGAAGTCTACTTACACAATGGCCAAGGTGATAGTTTGCAAGAGGTGCAGAAGCCACTAAACGGCGGCAATCACCATTCTGATGGGCATTTTTAAAAATGCGGCCTGATGAAATAAGAATGGATTGAACTTATTTATCAGGCTGCTGAGACTGCTTTTCCAGTTTCCCCTGCAAATCGTGTTTAACAATTTCTAATGCGGCCAGTGCGATGTCAGGGGAAACTTCATTACACTCAAGGAGGTAAATAAGATCGACTGCAAGCTGAATTTCAGGTGGTGCTTGTTTGAGACTCATGATGGGTTATATCCTTCTGACTAATCAGAGTTTTCTTTTTTTTCTATTGTTCTTTCAATGCGCATTAATGCTTGGCGGCAGCGAGCCAGCCTTCCTGCCAGAGCCGCAATTTCTTTTTGCAGTTTATATTTATTTTCTAGTGTAACTTGTTTATTTAATTGTAATTCCCGGTCATCAACCATCGCCATTAAACGGCGTTCATAATCCTGATGCTCTGCCAGGCGTTGGTAAAGATCCCGTTCTTGTGAATGGCGTTCAAATTTATCTTCTTGTTGCCGTAAAGTCTGGGTGGCAATTTCCCGTTTCAACGCCTCTATTTGTGTCACCAGACGTTCAGAAAGGAATGTGACCTGCTCAATGCGGTTGCTGGTTACGCACGTTTTCAATTGTTCCATATTTTGCTTGATTTCCTGCATGTACCCACCCAATTTATTACTGTGGTGATGGAACAGCGATTGATCAAAGCGGGCGATGGAAAAAGGCGTATCAGGGAGTTGTGCGAGATCTTTTTCCAGATTGCTTATCTGTTTTTCAAGTGCACTTAATAAACTTTGTATGCCCATCTACAACCCTTTATCATTAATAATCTGCTCATCAAAGAGCATTTCGTTAAAATGTCTTAATATTGGCTACAGAGCCTTCAGATGTGATAAATGCAAGGCTTGACTTAAGTCAATAAAACATAAGCTGCAATTTGTATCACAGTTGCTTTTTTCTGGTAGTTTGAATAAATTCCACCGTTTCCCTTTTTATAACTGGCTGGCATCGATTATGACCGCTAATGCACAACAACTGCAATTAATTAAAGATAGTATCGAAACAATCCCTGATTATCCGAAAGAGGGCATCCTTTTTCGTGACATTACCACCTTGTTGGATAATCCTGCGGCTTACCAAGCGACAATCGATTTATTGGTAGACCGTTATCAGGATAAAGGCATTACAAAAATTGTCGGTACTGAAGCCCGTGGTTTCTTGTTTGGGGCTCCTGTTGCACTTCGTCTGGGAGTGGGTTTTGTTCCTGTCCGTAAAAAAGGCAAATTACCCCGTGAGACGTTAAGTGAGACTTACGATCTGGAATATGGTACTGACACGCTGGAAATTCATAAAAACAGTATCACAGAAGCCGATCAAGTTTTGGTCATTGATGACTTACTTGCAACGGGCGGCACGATTGAAGCGACAGTAAGTTTGATTCGTCGCCTCGGTGGAAACGTGTCTGAAGCCGCATTCATCATTGGTTTACCAGACTTGGGTGGTGTGGAGCGTTTGAAAAAACAAGGTGTGGAAAGTTATACGATTGTCGAGTTCCCGGGACACTGATTTCCTGCCTACTGTAACAATTGATTGTTCTGATTTTTGCATTATTGGTACATCAGCCTCGCCGTTCATAGTGAGGCTGTGCTAGCATGATAGACAGTCATGTTCAATTTCCTCGGTATTCATGAGCTATCAGGTACTTGCCCGTAAGTGGCGCCCACAAATATTTTCTGATGTGATCGGTCAGCAACATGTGCTGACTGCATTGGCTAATGGTCTTGAGCACCAACGCCTCCATCACGCATATCTTTTTTCCGGCACTCGCGGTGTAGGTAAAACCACGATCGCACGTCTGTTGGCAAAAGGACTGAATTGCGAAACGGGTATAACAAAGACTCCGTGTGGTCAGTGTGCAAACTGTCTTGAAATTGAACAGGGGCGATTTGTCGATCTGATTGAGATCGATGCGGCTTCCCGAACAAAAGTAGAAGATACCCGCGAACTGCTGGACAATGTCCAGTACGCTCCTGCACGCGGCCGTTTTAAAGTTTACCTTATTGACGAAGTTCACATGCTTTCCCGCCACAGTTTCAATGCCTTGCTAAAAACATTGGAAGAACCGCCGGGACATGTGAAATTCCTTTTGGCAACAACCGATCCACAAAAGTTGCCAGTGACAATTCTTTCACGTTGCCTGCAATTCCATCTGAAAGCACTCGATGTGAATCAGATCAGCAGCCAACTGGAGCATGTTCTTAACGCAGAACAAATAGAGAGCGATGCTCGAGCTCGCCAGCTTCTTGCCCGCGCTGCGGATGGCAGCATGCGTGATGCATTGAGCTTAACAGACCAAGCCATTGCGCTCGGGGGCGGGGTGCTGACATCGGATATCGTCAGCCAAATGTTGGGAACGCTGGATGATGAACAACCATTGGCAATGATTGAATCATTGGTTCATGCTGATGGGCAAAAAATGATGGCTTTGGTTGAACAAGTTGCATCCCGTGGTATGGATTGGGAAAACTTGTTGATTGAAATGTTGTCATTGTTGCATCGTATTGCCATGCTCCAACTATTGCAGCAGCAGCCAGAAAATGATTCTTCATCAATGGAAGGGCGCTTGCGCTTGCTGGCAAGGTCTATTTCTCCCACTGATTTGCAGGTTTATTATCAAGCACTGTTGGTCGGTCGCAAAGAACTCCCTTATGCGCCAGAACGCCGGATGGGCGTTGAAATGGCATTATTGAGGGCGTTGGCATTTCATCCCAAAGCGGTCATTGAAGAAACACCCTCACCCGCGGTGGAAATACCTGTAGCCCCCATTCCAGCTCAGGTTGCTCCAAATAATACAGCTAGCGCAGGTCGTACAGGAAATGCTGGTAGAGCAGAAAATGCAGGTAGTGCAGGAAATGAGCCCGTGGCGCAGAATGTGCCTCAAACAATGGATACCACCTCCACTGCCAACAGCCCGACCGAGAAATTATTGCAAGCAAGAAATTTGCTGAATCGTCAAGGGAATATTCCACCAAAAAAGCTTAAGCCGGCAGAGTCTGGGAAGGCTAAGCCGGCAAGTTCGGCGCTGGAGCGATTGGTGGCTGTGGCTGAACAGCGTCCTCAGTCTTATGTCCCCAAGGCACAAGAATCTAAGCCGATAAAGAAAGAAGCATATCGTTGGCGGGCCACGAATGTTCCGGTTGAAGAAAAACAACAATCGGTTACCACACCAAAAGCGATAAAAGCGGCACTTGAGCATGAAAAAACCGTTGAATTAGTTGCCAAATTAGCGGTGGAATCGAAACAAAGGGATCCGTGGGCTGCGGAAATTGATAAACTGAACATTCCCAAATTGGTTCAGCAGGTAGCATTGAATGCCTTCAAAGAACAGATTGATGAAAATCGGCTTTGTTTGCATTTGCGTTCAAAACAACGTCATCTTAACTCTGCATCGGCACAAAAAGCTTTGTCCGAAGCATTAAGTGAGTTGCATGGGAAACCTATTGAACTCAATATCATTGAAGATGATAATCCTGCGGTAAAAACGCCTCTGGAGTGGCGGCAAGCTATTTATGAAGAAAAATTAGCACAAGCTCGCCAATCCATTATTTCGGATAAAACGATTCAAACACTTCGGCAGTTATTTGATGCAGAATTGGATGAGGAAAGTATCCGGCCTGTTTAACCGTCACAGCGTATTTGTATGTTGTGTCTATAGCAAAGAGAGATAATTATGTTTGGTAAAGGTGGTTTGGGCAATTTGATGAAACAAGCCCAGCAGATGCAAGAAAAAATGCAGAAAATGCAGGAAGAAATTGCAAGCCTTGAAGTTACTGGCGAATCCGGTGCTGGTATGGTGAAAATCACTATCAATGGTGCACATAACTGCCGTCGTGTAGAAATCGATCCAAGCTTAATGGACGATGACAAAGACATGCTGGAAGATTTGATTGCTGCTGCGTTCAATGATGCTGCCCGTCGCATTGAAGAAACCCAGAAAGAAAAAATGGCCAGCGTTTCCAATGGAATGCAGTTGCCACCTGGATTTAAGATGCCATTCTAATGCAAACCAGTCCTCTTCTTGAATCGTTGATGGAAGCATTGCGCTGTTTGCCCGGCGTAGGCCCCAAATCTGCCCAGCGGATGGCATTTCATCTATTGCAGCGAGATCGCAGCGGTGGCATGAGATTGGCTCAATCGCTGACAAAAGCAATGTCTGAAATCGGTCATTGCCAGGATTGCCGGACGTTCACTGAACAAGAACAGTGTACAATTTGTGCAAACTCCCGCCGTCAGCAAAATGGTCAGATTTGTGTGGTGGAAAGTCCGGCGGATATCCATGCCATTGAGCAAACCGGCCAATTTGCGGGGCGTTATTTTGTCTTGATGGGGCACTTGTCTCCTCTGGATGGCATTGGGCCAATGGATATCGGATTGGATCGTTTGGAAGAACGCTTATCAAATGAAGCCTTATCAGAAATCATTCTGGCAACGAATCCGACAGTCGAAGGAGAGGCAACGGCAAATTATATTGCGGAAATGTGTTCGCAATATGGTGTAACGGCCAGCAGAATCGCTCACGGTGTCCCTGTGGGGGGAGAGCTTGAGATGGTGGATGGCACAACGTTGTCTCATTCACTGGCTGGCCGTCAAAGGATCACTGATGTGTGATCTATACTCGCAGGATTTTGAGTTGCCCAGCCAACAAAGCTGCAACCTGAAAGATAGCCGGTATATAACCAGTCCCACATGAGGCGTTGTAATGGATGGTGCTGCGGATAATGCCGCCATCCATAACAGGTTTTACTTCTGGCAAACCAATTTTTACTTCCACTAAACTAATTTTTGCATTCTTCTTATTTTCCTAACTTGAAACTTCCCAGATCTATCCCCATCTGTTTACCATCGTCCGAATTTACATATCTGAACTGGATTTAGATTGAGGTAATAAATGAACATGAAAGGTCAGGAAACCCGTGGATTTCAGTCTGAAGTCAAACAACTGTTGCAGTTGATGATTCATTCTCTCTATTCCAACAAAGAAATTTTTCTCCGTGAATTAATTTCAAACGCATCTGATGCCGCAGACAAATTGCGTTTCCGTGCATTATCAGCGCCAGAGCTGTATGAAAATGATGGTGAACTGCGTGTTCGTCTGGCTTGTGATAAAGAGCAGAAAACCATCACTATCAGTGACAATGGCATCGGTATGTCCCGCGATGAAGTGGTTGATAATCTGGGAACAATTGCAAAATCCGGCACTAAAGCATTTCTTGAATCCATCGGTTCTGATCAGGCAAAAGACAGCCAATTAATTGGTCAATTTGGTGTTGGATTCTATTCAGCATTTATCGTTGCGGATAAAGTCACCGTACGTACCCGTGCAGCAGGTGCAGCAGCCGATCAGGGTGTGTTCTGGGAATCAACGGGTGAAGGTGATTACACTGTCGCAGATATTGAAAAAGCAGGGCGTGGTACAGAAATCACACTGCATTTACGTGATGGAGAAAGTGAATTCCTCAATGATTGGCGTCTTCGTTCGATCATCGGCAAATATTCTGATCATATCGCTTTGCCGGTTGAAATCGAAACTCAAACTAAAAATGAAGAAGACGATACCGTCACAGTCACTTGGGAAAAGATCAATAAAGCCCAGGCACTGTGGACTCGTGGTAAAGCAGAAATCAGCGACGAAGAGTACCAAGAGTTTTATAAGCATATTTCCCATGATTTTGCTGATGCCCTGAGCTGGAGCCATAACCGCGTTGAAGGTAAACAGGAATATACCAGCCTGCTGTATATCCCTTCTCAGGCTCCGTGGGATATGTGGAACCGTGAGCACAAACATGGTCTGAAACTGTATGTACAGCGCGTTTTCATCATGGATGAAGCTGAGCAGTTCATGCCAAATTACCTGCGTTTTGTTCGTGGCCTGATTGACTCCAACGATCTGCCATTGAACGTTTCCCGCGAAATTTTGCAAGACAGCACAATTACCCGCAACTTACGCAATGCGCTGACTAAACGTGTATTGCAGATGCTGGATAAATTGGCAAAAGACGATGCAGAAAAATACCAGACTTTCTGGCAGCAATTTGGTCTGGTGCTGAAAGAAGGGCCAGCGGAAGACAGCACAAACAAAGAAGCCATCGCTAAATTGCTGCGTTTTGCTACAACGCACAATGACGCTTCAGCGCAAACTGTTTCTCTGGAAGAGTACATCGGCCGCATGGTTGAAGGGCAAGAGAAAATTTATTACATCACTGCCGATAGCTATGCTGCTGCGAAAAACAGCCCTCATTTGGAACTGTTCCGCAAGAAAGGCATTGAAGTACTGTTGCTGTCTGACCGCATCGATGAGTGGATGATGAGTTACCTGACTGAATTTGATGGCAAATCATTCCAGTCTGTTAGCAAATCTGATGAATCCCTTGAAAAACTGGCTAACGAAGATAGCTCAGAGCAAGAAGATGCGGACAAAAAACTGGAACCATTTGTTGAGCGAGTGAAAACCCTGCTGGGTGAGCGAGTAAAAGAAGTTAAATTAACCCGCCGTCTGACAGATACACCTGCGATCGTCACAACTGATGCCGACGGCATGAGCACTCAAATGGCGAAGTTGTTTGCGGCGGCAGGTCAATCTGCACCAGAAGTAAGCTATAATTTTGAGCTGAACCCAGAGCATGATCTGGTCAAGAGAGCTTCTGACATTCAAGATGATTCACAATTTGCGGATTGGATAGAATTGTTGCTGGATCAAGCTTTGTTTGCAGAGCGAGGTACGCTGGATGATCCAAACCAATTCATTCGCAGAATGAATCAGTTATTATTAACTGAAAAAGCGTAATCTCTTTGAGGTCATGATAAAAACCACGCTTCCATAGAAAATGGAGCGTGGTTTATTTTTTTATAATGCGAAAACGTTTACCTGTTTTCTTGAGCCACACCCCATTCAAATGGTATGGTGGTTCGTTTTCTTTAAAATACGAAAAGCAAATAGCAAGGGGATTTACGCGATGCGTATTATTCTGCTGGGCGCGCCAGGCGCCGGTAAGGGGACTCAGGCGCAATTTATCATGGAGAAATATGGGATCCCTCAGATTTCGACAGGTGACATGTTGCGTGCGGCAGTGAAAGCTGGCACAGAGTTGGGTTTGAAAGCAAAAGAATTGATGGATAATGGTAAGCTGGTGACTGATGAATTGGTCATTGCTTTGGTTAAAGAGCGCATCAAACAAGATGACTGCCGCAATGGCTTCTTGTTGGATGGGTTCCCGCGCACAATCCCTCAAGCTGATGCCATGAAAGAAGCGGGTATCAAGATTGATTCTGTTCTGGAATTTGATGTTCCCGATGAAATCATCGTTGACCGTATCATCGGTCGTCGTGTACATGCTCCATCGGGCCGTGTTTATCACATTAAATTCAATCCACCAAAAGTGGAAAATAAAGATGACGTTACAGGTGAAGAGCTGACCACCCGTAAAGATGATCAGGAAGATACTGTCCGTAAGCGTCTGGTTGAATACCATACACAAACAGCACCTTTGGTTTCTTATTACCAGAAAGAAGCTCAGGAAGGCAATACACAATACTTCAAACTTGATGGAACTCGTCAAGTATCTGAAGTCAGCGCAGAATTGGCGAAGATTCTGGGTGAATGATTAATCATCTCCGGATAATCACTTCCTGAACTGCCAGAACAGGCGGTATTCTTTACCGCCTGTCTCTTATCTTTATCAACATCCCTTATTTTTATTCCCTCACAAGTATCATTCACTCGAATGAAGAATTATATGTGTCCATCACTTATGCCTTATACTAGGCCGTCAGGTATTTTAATGGAGCACTAAAGAATGAGTCGCAATAAGTATGGTGTCCTGCTCGTCAATCTTGGTACGCCGGATGCACCCACACCAGCAGCAATAAGGCGTTATCTGGCACAGTTTCTGAGTGACAGAAGAGTTGTTGATATTTCTCCATTAATTTGGAAACCCATACTGTATGGCTTGATTCTTCCTTTCCGATCTCTTCGGGTTGCCAAACTTTACCGAGAAATCTGGACAGAAGAGGGATCGCCTCTGCTGGCTTATGGCCGCCGCCAACAAAAATTACTGGATGAGAAATTGGCGGGCATACCTGTTGTCTTGGGCATGACTTATGGCTCTCCCTCTTTATCGCAATCCATTGATGATTTGCTGCAGCAAGGCGTGGATGATTTAATTATAGTGCCGCTGTATCCCCAGTATTCCAGTACTACTTCAGCCGCAGTATTTGATAGTGTCAGTAAAATATTGCGGGGATATCACACTATTCCAAATTTGCATTTTGTCCGCAGTTATGCTAACCATCCGGCCTACATTGAAGCATTAAAGAAAACCATTGAGCAGAATTTTGAGAAACATGGTCAGCCTGACCGTTTGCTTATTTCCTTCCACGGAATACCTGAACGTTTGGCTGCAATGGGCGATATTTATCCACAAGAGTGCGAAGCAACGACTAAACTATTGGCGCAGGCCTTAGATTATCCTGAAGATAAAATTGTCATGACGTATCAGTCTCGCTTTGGCCGTTTACCGTGGTTATCACCTTATACAGATAAAACAATGGCATCATTGCCGGCTCAGGGAGTGGAACATATTCAGGTGATATGTCCCGGTTTCTCAGCGGATTGCTTGGAAACATTGGAAGAAATTGATCAGCAAAATAAACATATCTTTTTGAACGCGGGTGGGAAAAAGTTTGAATATATCCCGGCTCTTAATGATAATGAGTCCCACATTTTACTGCTCGAAAAGTTAGTAAATAATATCATCAAATAATTTTTAACTATTTATTCGGCAACCTTAACTAACACTATGAATGGTGGGTGTTGGTAATTGTATGATTTTTTAAGGATATTGTTTAAATCAATGATTACCGTGAGCGGAATAAAGCGCTTGCCTATCAATGAAAAACAAAACTATTTGGATTGGATATACAGATAATGAGTGATAAACCTATTAAACACCCCGATTTTTATACAGAGAATGCAAGTTATCATCATCTGCCTCAAGAAGATGAAATAGATTTGTTTGAATTATTCTCCGTACTTTTCCAATCAAAATACCTGATCATTGCAATCTCTCTTGTCTTTGCCTTGATTGGTTTTGGTGTTGCATCATTTTTGCCACAAAAATGGACCAGTACTGCGGCTGTGGTTAAACCTGAACTGGAAGAATATCAGCCATTAAAAAATGTCTTAACGGATTTACGTGTTCTGAATCTTGAGCCGAATGTGACAGAAGGCTCACTGTATCAGCGCTTTGTTGATAATTATAATTCACGTGTATTACGTGAAAAATATTTGGTCAGTACCGATTATTTTAAAAACTTGCTCGCCAAGAAAGAAGATACATCTGAGCAAGAAAAAAGACGCTTGATTGAAAAAATCGTGAATAAAGACATTACATCCTCTTTGCCCAAGAAAGGTGATGAAGTTGATGAAGTGATGCTCTCTTTCAGTGCAGACAATGCGAAAGATGCTTATGATCTGTTGGGTGGCTACACCAAATTTGTCTCTGCGGTTGTTCGTGAGCAAGTTAAAGATGAACTGAATGATATGGTTCATCAGAAATTGGCTTATTCACAAAAAATGTATGATATTGATTTATCCCGTATCGCCAATATGCGCAGTGTAAATATTGAGCGTTTAAAATATGCGATTTCTATTGCAAACTCTGCCGGTGTTAAAAAACCCGTTTCGAATGGTGGAGCAATGATCAAGGATGACCCGGATTACTCAATTGCGCTGGGCTCTGATGCGTTGCAACGTAAGCTCCAGATTACTGAAGAAATTACCGATCCAACGAGAATTGATGCGGATTTGCGTAACCGTCAGTTGTATATCCAAAATCTGCAAAAAGTAAACATCGATAAAGTTAATTTTGAGCCATTCAAATATATGCAGGCACCTTATGAGCCGACATCAAAAGACTCACCTAAGCGTCTGCTGATTCTGATTGGTGCGGGCTTTATCGGATTTATTCTATCCATTATGTATGTGTTGCTGCGTCATATGGTACGTAGTCGCCAGAAACAAAGCGCTTAATATTATTATCGAATAGTACAGCGTGAATCTATAGCAGCCAATGTTACCACAACATTGGCTGCTTATTTTTTACCACCTTGTTTTTTGTTTTGCTCCAGTATGGTACTAAATGATGTTGTGCTAAAATGCCGCATGTTTTGGCTCTATTGCAGCAATTAATTATGAAATTCCCTGGTAAACGTAAATCTAAACACTACTTTCCTGTTAGTTTAAGAGATCCTCTTCTTCAGCCCATCAAAGAAATGATGGATACCGAAAATAACCGAGCTTACATTGTTGGTATTGATCAAACGTTGGTGGATATTGAAGCTAAAGTCGATGAAAGCTTCATTCAGCGTTATAACTTGAGCCAAGGACATTCGTTAGTTATTGAAGATGATGTTGCTGAAGCGCTCTACAAAGAACTGACAGACAATAACCTTATCAGTCACGAATTTGCCGGTGGAACCATAGGTAACACTTTGCACAACTACTCTGTACTGGCAGATGATAAATCTGTTCTGCTCGGTGCCATGTGCAATAACATCCAGATAGGAAGTTATGCTTATTGTTACCTGTGCAATACATCCAGCCGTATGGATCTGAATCACCTTCAGGGCGTAGATGGCCCCATTGGCCGCTGTTTTACCTTAGTGACAGAAAATGGTGAAAGAACATTTGCTATCAGCCCGGGTTTAATGAATCAACTTCAGCCGGAAAGCATTCCTGAGCACATTATTGCAGAAGCCTCAGCATTGGTTCTTACCGCATATTTGGTACGCTGTAAGCCCGGTGAACCAATGCCGGAAGCGACGATGAAGGCGATTGAATATGCGAAGAAACATGATGTGCCAGTGGTGCTGACATTGGGAACAAAATATGTCATCGCTGATGATCCTCAATGGTGGCGTGATTTCCTGGCTGAAAATGTTTCTGTTGTCGCAATGAATGAAGACGAGGCATATGAATTAACCGGTTTCAGCGATCCATTGCTGGCGGCGGATATGGCGCTCAATTGGGTCGATTTGGTACTGTGTACTGCAGGGCCTGCTGGATTGTACATGGCGGGTTATACAGAAGAAGAATATAAACGCCAGACATCTCATCCTCTATTGCCTGGTGCAATTGCGGAATTTAATCGCTATGAGTTTAGCCGAGCGATGCGCAAAGTAGATTGCCAAAATCCAATGCGCGTTTATTCCCATATTGAACCTTTTATGGGCGGCCCTGAAAAAATCATGAATACCAATGGCGCTGGAGACGGAGCATTATCGGCTTTATTGCACGATATCACCGCTAACAGCTATCACCGGATGAATGTGCCGAATTCCAGCAAACACATGCGCTCGTATTTGACTTACTCCTCATTGGCACAAGTATGTAAATATGCAAATCGGGTGAGCTATCAGGTATTGAGCCAACATGCCCCACGTTTAACTCGAGGCTTGCCAGAAAAAGAGGATAGTCTGGAAGAGTCTTATTGGGAGCGTTAATATTGGGAATTTGTACCAGTATGCTGCCTTAAATATTCCATTAAAATATCCCCACTATGTGGGGATATTTTTAGGCAGTAAATTATGCCGCAGAGGATGAGCTGGCTGGTAAAAGTGATTGCGGTGGATCTATCGGGCAACCTGCCTCATTATTTTCAGGAAGGGCATCAGCCATAGCCCTTGCTATCTCGTGTTCACCGATAATAATTTGATTTGCCCCACGCTCTGCAATATAGGTGACTTCTTCATCATAATGAGCCCGAACAATGATATTGATATCAGACCGGGTTTCTCTGGCATTCGCCACAATTTCGCCGGCAGCGTAGCCATTGGGAATTGTCAGGAATAGCGTACAGGCACAATCGAGCCGTGCCAGTGCCATAATATCTTTATTGGCTGCATTTCCCATTACCGTGCTGATCCCGGCTTCTCCCAGCTCTTCAAACCGAGCGCGAGTATCTTCAATGACGACTACCGGGAAATTTCTCTCCTGTAAACGCTGACAAAGCAAACGACCAACCCGGCCATAGCCGACGACGATAGCATGACCACAGATATCGACCGGGATCTGTGTTTCCTCTTCCAGCGTTTCTTCAATTAATTGCTCTTCAAGAGTCTCTGTTTTTTCCAGATAACGATCCAGTAAACTAAACAGCACAGGATTCAGCATAATGGAAATAATAGCGCCGGCCAGAACAAGGTTGCGTGCTTCTCCATCCAACAGCCCCAGAGTGATGCCAAGCCCTGCCAGAATAAAGGCAAATTCACCGATTTGGGCAAGGCTGACCGAGATGGTTAAGGCGGTTCGTCGTGAATGCCCAAACATTCTTACCAATACCATGGCAGCCAAAGACTTACCAATAACAATAATGGCAAGGGTTCCTAAAATCGCGAGGGGTTGCTGGAATAGCACCATCGGATCAAACAACATACCTACCGACACGAAGAAAAGAACTGCGAAAGCATCCCTCAGCGGCAAAGTATCTTGCGCTGCACGATGACTTAATTCTGATTCATTCAATACCATGCCGGCGAAGAAAGCTCCCAGGGCAAATGAGGCATCAAATAATGTGACAGCACCATAGGCAATGCCTAATGCTATTACCAGTACAGCCAATGTAAATAACTCACGGGAACCGGTGCTGGCGGTTTTCGCCAGTAACCAAGGGATTAAGCGCCGTCCGACAAAAATCATCAATAAAATAAAGGCAATGACTTTGCCGATTGTAATGGAGAGTTCAAGCAGCAATTGGCCGATATTGGCATTCTGGTTATCAATGATGCCTGCTGCTGCTGGCAGCAATACCAATGCCAAAACCATTGCCAGATCTTCGACAATCAACCAACCAATGGCGATTTGCCCTCTTTGGCTATCAATAAGCTGGCGTTCTTCTAGTGCTCTGAGCAATACCACGGTACTGGCGGTAGACAAACAGAGGCCGAAGACAATCCCGCTGAACAGCCCCCAACCGAGCAATGTGGATAAGCCGACTCCCAATAAGGTTGCAACGGCAATCTGAGCGATGGCCCCTGGAATGGCGATTGATTTGACAGCTAACAAATCTTTAAGCGAAAAATGAAGACCGACACCAAACATCAGTAATATCACGCCAATTTCTGAAAGTTCTGGCGCTAAAGAGGTATCGGCTACAAAACCGGGAGTAAAAGGCCCTGCTAATACACCGGCGACAAGATACCCTACCAGAGGTGAGATTTTAAGGCGTTGCGCAAGCATGCCAAGCAAATAAGCAAGAACAAAACCGCCAACAATGGTCGTGATCAGAGGTGTCGAATGCTCCATCAAGGCTCCTTCTGAGTGGGTTTTAGATAAATTGTATGATTAGGTGAGGTAATAATATATTTTATAAATAATTCAAGATAAGCTTGTTAAAAAATATACTGAGTGGTGAAAATGAACGTGATCTGCATAAACACTATTTTAATGTAATTTTATGCAGATCTTATTATTATTTACGCTTGTTTACAAAGGCTGAGAAGGTGAGTGATTTATGAAAAATAATTTATGTATTTAACTGATTATTTTGATTTTTTTCTTTCATATTTGGTAGTAATAGCGTAAAAATACCAAGAAGTGGTAAAAAGGCGCATATTTTATAAACTAGCTCTATGCTGGTTTGGTCTGCAATATAACCGAGTACAGCAGCACCAATACCACCCATCCCGAAGGATAGACCAAAAAATAGGCCAGAGACCATGCCTGTTTTGCCAGGGACGAGTTCTTGGGCATAGACTAAAATGGCAGAAAATGCAGATGCCAATATGACACCAATGATAACCGTCAATATGCCTGTCCAGAATAAAGATACATAAGGTAGCATCAGCGTAAATGGAGCAACCCCGAGAATTGATCCCCATATGACATATTTGCGACCAATTTTATCGCCAATCGGCCCGCCGATCATCGTGCCCGCAGCGACAGAAAATAAAAAGACAAAGAGATGGATTTGGGCATCTTGAACAGATACGCTGAATTTTTGCATCAAATAAAATGTGTAGTAACTACTGATGCTGGTGAGATAAAAATATTTTGAAAAAACCAGTATCAATAGAATGGCAAAGGAGCCCACAATGGTTTTCTTAGAAAATCTTGATGGAGAGGCAGAGGGCGCTGATTGAGATGAATTGGCTCTATGCTGCATTTTATACCACTGGCTGACTTGCAACAGAATAACGATTGCCAGTAGTGCCGCCAGAGAAAACCAGCCGACATTTCCCTTGCCGTATGGCGCGATAAAAATGGCCGCCAATAATGGCCCCAGTGAAGTTCCGAAATTTCCACCCACTTGAAAGAGTGATTGTGCCAATCCGTGGCGCCCGCCAGATGCCATGCGGGCAACTCTGGATGATTCCGGGTGAAAAACGGATGAACCCATTCCGACTAGCGCGGCGGCCAGCAATATGACCGGAAAAGTTTCTGCGTAAGCCAGCAGAAGCAGCCCTGATAAGGTAAAACTCATGCCGATAGGCAATGAATAGGGCTGAGGATGTTTGTCTGTATACAAGCCAATAAGAGGCTGTAACAGTGAGGCGGTTACCTGATAAGTCAGAGTTATCATCCCAATCTGAATAAAACTCAGGGTAAATTCAGATTGCAGCAATGGGTAAATTGCCAAGATCAATGACTGAATCATATCATTCAGCAGATGGGATAAGCTGATGGCACCAAGTATTGAGAATACTGTACGATGTGTTTTTTGGGGTGCATCTGACAAGGATTTTATATTGCTTTGTTCACTCATATTTATTCGCTTATCAATTGAAATCAGTAGGGAATAGCAGATGACCAGTGTCTAAGTTTTGTTTACTTTTTCACACTTAATCCATCTTGGATTGTGAATAAAATCTTTATACATATGGATATAATTTGACACTTATCTCAAAAAAATGAAAGAAGGCATTATTTTACGGTGCAACTATGTAATCCTGAGCACAAATTCGATGAACTTTGTATACCCATTGGATTTCAAGGTACAACCAATAAAAATGCCGTTTGAAAAATGACGGATATATATCAGTAACATTATTACAGGACGTGGAGATACCCATGAAGTTTTCAATTAAAGCATCAATATGTGCTCTGTCAGTTTCTCTGTCGTTATTCCCCCTAATTGCAACCGCTTGGGAAAAAGACAAAACCTACGATATTACAATTCTGCACACTAACGATCATCATGGTCATTTTTGGAATAACGATCATGATGAATATGGTTTGGCGGCTCAAAAAACGATGGTTGACTCTATTCGCCAGGAAGTTGCCAAAAAAGGGGGAAGTGTATTGCTATTGTCTGGTGGTGATATCAATACAGGTGTACCAGAGTCTGACATGCAAGATGCTGAGCCAGATTTCAAGGGCATGAATTTAGTCGGGTATGATGCAATGGCACTGGGAAATCATGAATTTGATAAGCCGTTTAGTGTGTTGCAGCAGCAGCAAAAATGGGCAAATTTTCCGTTTTTATCCGCCAATATTTATCAAGCCAGTACGGGTAAACGTATATTCAAGCCTTATGTCATCTTTGATAAGCAGGGAATAAAAATCGCGGTACTGGGTTTAACGACTGATGATACGGCAAAAATAGGCAATCCAGCCAATTTCCCGGATGTTCAATTCCGTTCTCCAGCTAAAGAAGCGAAAGCAGTTATTGAAGAACTCAAAAAGAACGAAAAACCGGATGTCATTATTGCCGCTACACACATGGGGCATTATGACAATGGCCATCATGGAACCAATGCCCCGGGAGATGTTGAAATGGCGCGCAGCTTACCTGCGGGCTATTTAGATATGATCGTGGGGGGGCATTCGCAAGATCCCGTTTGTATGTCTAAAGAAAATAAAAACTATAAATTAGTGGACTACGTTCCGGGAACGCCTTGCTCTCCAGATCGCCAAAATGGAACATGGATCGTTCAGGCTCATGAATGGGGAAAATATGTTGGTCGTGCTGATTTTCAATTCCGTAATGGTGAATTCAAGCTGGTTCATTATCAGTTGATCCCCATTAACCTAAAGAAAAAAGTGAAAAAAGAAGATGGCAGCACAGAGCGAGTTTACTATACCCATGAAATTGCAAAAAATCCGGATATGCTCAAATTGCTGACCCCTTATCAGGAAAAAGGCAGTCAAAAACTGGGGGTTAAAGTAGGTTCAGTCGATAACAAATTGGAAGGTGATCGGAATAAAGTTCGTTTCGTGCAGACTAATATGGCGCATCTTGTATTGGCTGCCCAAATGGAACGCACAAACGCAGATTTTGCTGTAATGAGTGGTGGTGGTATTCGTGATTCCATTGAGCCGGGTGATATCACTTACAAAGACGTACTGAAAGTACACCCGTTCGCCAATCAGCTCGTTTATGTCGATTTTAAAGGAAGTGAAGTCTTACCTTATTTAACTGCGGTCGCAAATATGGAACAAGATTCTGGCGCCTATGGTCAATTCTATAATGTCAGCTTCGTGATGGATGGTAAAACTATCAGTGACGTAACAATTGGCGGCAAGCCATTAGATCCCAATAAAACTTATCGTATGGCGACGCTGAATTTCAATGCGATTGGAGGAGATGGTTATCCACGGGTTGATAACTTGCCGGGGTACGTTGATACGGGTTTTGTCGATGCTGAGGTATTGAAAGGATATATTGAAAAGCATTCGCCATTGAAAGCCGCTGATTATGAACCAAAAGGTGAAATAGTACATAAATAATAGCTATTAAATCATATGCTATTGTTTATTTTTGGCTATATAAAAAGACCATCTAAAATACAGATGGTCTTTTAGTTACATAGGAGTAGTGATGTAAAATCTAAAATAAACACTTTGTCTTTCAAGCTACCTCTTTATTGGCTGCGTTAGGTCACTCTGGTCACCGTTTTTATAAATATACGGTTATCTATATTCCCGGAGATGCTCTCCCTTGATGCCACGATGCAACTTGAAATCCATTGTATATAGAGACGGTTGGTTGAAACTAAAATAAATAATTATTGATTAGCGTAGTAATTAATGAAAATTTTTCTCCTTTTATTAATGATTATTAAATTCCGTTTTTATTTCTTCAATAGCAAACTTACAAAAATGGCAATATTACAAAGGAATGGTGGAGCGTTATTTTTCTTTCGATTGAGTAAACTAAGTTAATTAAAATATTAATTGGTGTTTTGTGCTATGAAGAAAGTATATCGACATTCTTTTTCGTCACCAAGCTCTGCTTTACAAAAAACAGAGCCGGCTCGAAAAAATTTAATGTGAGTTGCATTTATCATGCAAAAGCCAAGTCATGCAAACCCAAGGTCTTCAAACCTTGGCAATGTCCGAAAACGAACAGTTAAGCAATTGGCATAAATCAGCGGGAGATAACTCAATATCCAGCCCACGTTTACCCCCTGAAATAAATAGAGTGGGTAACGTTTCTGCCTGAATATCGATAACAGTTGGAAGGCGCTTTTTCTGCCCCAATGGGCTAATGCCGCCAACCAAATAACCAGTCACCTTTTGTGCCAAAAGAGGATCGGCCATATCCGCTTTTTTGGCTTTGAAAAACTTAGCGATTTTTTTCAAATCGAGTTGCCCGGAAACTGGCGTTACTGCAACCGCCAAATTTTTGGGATCGCCATTTAACGAAACCAATAGGGTTTTGAAGACTTGTTTAGCATCTAAACCGAGTTTTTTGACAACTTCATCACCGAAGTTGTTTTCGTTGGCATCGTGCTCATAAGGATGGAGTTTGAAATTAATTTTTTGCTTTTCCAGTAAGACAATGGCGGGAGTCATATTTTTTCCTGTGAAAATTTTTTGCAAAGATAAAACATAGGGTAAACGGTTTGTTGTTCTATAGGCTTAACAAAATCTGCCGTAAATTGTTATCACCGTGCAGATGTAAGGCTCCCACAGCAACCACATACTTCCCTGCCGGCAATTGGTGCAATTGTTGGCTCCATTGTTGATTACGTTCAGTCATTAAAATTTGATAAATGTCCTCACAAAATGTCATCGGCAACATCTGGCCTTCTGACTCAGAATGATAGTTCATCCACCAATTGATCATAGTTTGCAAAGTCTGGGCATTGGTGTGCCAATGAGTGATTGTGTCTTCGAGCAAAGAAAGCCCATCATTTGGCAGTTGGGTAAGTAAATCTATCTGCGCGTCTGCGCCTTCTAATTCAATAATGGGTTTATTGATGGCTTTTGCACTGTTCAGCAATTGGTAATCGATACCATATTGGGGACGCAAGCCCAAATATTGAGCCTGCGTAGCCTGTAATATCAATGAAATTTGCCATGACGGTAAGGGATCCAGCAGGGAAATGGGGTATTGGATTTCTCGGCAGTAATTCTGCAAACAGTCAAAATACTCTGGAGATAAACGTTGTGACAGTGGTGCAAATTGCCCGTCCAATTGCTCTTGGAAGGGCGCTTCTGCCTGCGTTATATCAGCTTCGACAATCAGGGCATCAGATTGCTCCAGTTGCTCCAGCAGTATTTCAGAAAGTGGGAACATGTTTCTTGTTCCCATATGGATACTGCCAACAATATGCAACTGTCTATTTTGGCTTAGATTAATATCGAACGCGGGATAAGGGTAATTTTGTTGGCGGTTTAGCCCTAAAACATTACCGAAATAGGTCATCAATTTTCCCATGTTCCATACTCCTAAAGTTGGCAGTAATCAGTATGCTAATATACCCGTCGTCTTTCAAGTTGCCTCTTTGTTGGCTGCACTCATTCGCTCCGGCCTCTCGACCTTATGACCAACCTTTGGCTGTTCAAATTCGTTCCCGACGAATTTGTCATTCCCTTGCCGCCGCGCCGCATCTTGAAAACTATAGGGTATAAAACATTCTGTGGAAATTTCACGTCAGGATTTAGGCTTGAAGCGCAATAGCCGATTGGCGTTACTGACGACGGTAATGGAAGATAACGCCATTGCTGCACCTGCAATCACCGGATTCAGTAATGTCCCCGTGAAAGGATATAAAATGCCTGCCGCAATCGGAATACCCAACGTATTGTAGATAAATGCGCCAAACAGGTTTTGTTTCATATTGCGCAGTGTTCCTCTGGATAATTCAACCGCATCAGCCACCCCATGCAGGCTATGGCGCATGAGCGTAATTGACGCCGTTTCAATGGCAATATCACTTCCCCCTCCCATTGCGATCCCGACATCCGCTTGTGCCAGTGCAGGAGCATCATTAATGCCGTCGCCTATCATTGCCACTTTTCGGCCTTCCGCTTGAAGTGACTGGATAGCGGCAGCTTTGCCGTCAGGCAAGACTCCGGCAATAATGTGGTCGATACCGGCTTCTTTCGCAATGGCATTCGCTGTTACAGGGTTATCCCCGGTTAACATGACTAAACGATAACCCTGATGGTGCAGGCGTTGCAGAGCAGAAACTGTGTCTTGACGCAGAGGATCACGGATAGAAAACAGAGCTGCGGCTTTCCCATTAACAGCTAAGATAACGGGTGTGATGCCTTTTTCTGCCTGGGCTGCAATTAAGGGTTTCAACTCCGTGGTATCAACGTGATTTTGCTCAAGCAAATTTTGATTGCCCAACAGCAGAGAAGTATCCTCAACTTTTCCCTGTATTCCCAATCCGGCCAATGTACGGAATGCCTGAACTTCCGGTAATGTTTGCCCTTCAACTTTCAGCAAAATGGCTTTTGCCAGTGGATGATTTGAGCCATTTTCCAATGCACCAGCCCACATCAATACCTGCTTATCGGTAAAGCCGTTGAAAGTATGGATTTCCGTTACCTGTGGCATGCCTTCTGTCAATGTGCCTGTTTTATCAAAGACTATCGTATCCAGTTGGCTGGCTTGTTGCAGGGCATCGGCATCACGAACTAACACACCTAATTCGGCTGCCCGCCCTACACCGGAGATGATGGACATGGGAGTTGCCAATCCAAGTGCACAAGGGCAGGCGATGATTAATACCGTGGTGATGATAACCAGCGCATACATGATTTGCGGGGCAGGGCCGACAAAATACCAGATGGCACCTGAAATTAAGGCAATGGCAACGACAACCGGCACAAATATGGCGGAAATTTTATCAACCAATTGACCGATTTCCGGCTTACTGCTTTGAGCCTGACGAACCAGCTTGATGATACGGGCCAGCGTTGTTTGGCTGCCAACCGCATTTGCTTTAAACAACACACTGCCATCCTGAACCACCGTACCCGCATGAACAGTATCACCCGCGGATTTTTGCTGGGGGACAGGCTCGCCGGTCAGCATGGCTTCATCCAGCCAGATCGTGCCCTGAATAATTTCACCATCAACGGGAACACGATCCCCGGTTACCAAACGCAGAGTCATGTTGGGAAGTACATCGGATAATGGCAGTGTTTTTTCGCCTGTATCGGTAATCACCCGGGCAGTGGGTGGTGTTAAATCCAATAATCGTTCGAGAGCTTTGGAAGAACGCTGGCGAGCGCGTTGCTCCAAGGCATGTCCGAGGTTAATTAACCCGATAATCATGGCACTGGCTTCATAATAGAGATGGCGAGACTGGGGAGGGAACAAATCCGGCCATAAATTGACGCTCATGGAATAAAGCCATGCCACACCCGTACCCAATGCAACCAGTGTATCCATTGTGGCACTGCCGTTTTTCAGGCTCTGCCACGCATTGCGATAAAAATGCCCGCCTGCAAATACCATGACAGCCAATGTAATCAGGCCAATCGTGAGCCAAATTGCATGGTTTGAAGATGAAAGGATCATATTGTCGCCCATCATGCCCCAAATCATGACAGGTACACCGACCGCTAAAGCAAATACGGATTGCCAACGGAAACGGCGCATATTGGTTTGTGCAACCTGCTGCTGGCGCTCACGCCGCTCTGTTTCATCCTGAATGATTTCCGCGCCATAGCCTGCCTTGGTTACTGCTTCAATCAGGGCATTTGACGATGGATTGCCAGTCACCAAGGCGCTTCTTTCGGCGAGATTGACTCTGGCATGTTCAACTCCATCAACAGACAGCAGCGCTTTTTGTACTTTGCTGACACAGCTTGCACAAGTCATGCCATCCAATAAAATTTGAACACTATTATCATCCGAAATTGAACGATCATCCGAAATTGAATTTTTATTATGTTCACTGGGCGTTGTTGCAACAGATGTTGTTTCAGTGGGAACGACAACTGCCTGAGGTGCTGTTACCGGAGGCATTTTCATTGTTGATGCTTTTGCCGCTGCCAAAGACTCCGGTACTTGTGAGGCAGGTATTGTCAGCGGCTCAGTTTTTGGGAAATCGGCTCCGGTTGCCAATAATTCAGCATGATAACCTATTTGCTCTACGGCATTAATTAATGCTGAGCTTTCTGCCTGACCATAAATTTTTGCAGTTTGGGTATCCACTTCTGCTGCGATGACGCCTTCAACCGCTTCCAGTGCCTTTTTGGTTTTATTAGCGCATCCCATGCAGCTTAAACCTGACAGTTGCAATTCTATATCGGCGCTTGTAGCAACAGCGGCTTGATAACCGGCTTCAACAATGGCTGCAATTAATACATCGGGTGAAACATCATGAATAACTTTGGCATAGTTCAGACTGACATTGGTCTGTTCAACACCGGGTATATTTTCCAGTGCTTTCTTGACACTGCCAACACAATGCATACAAGTTAAACCTTGAAGTGCAAGAATGGTGGATGTAGACATAATGATATCTCCTGATACAAAGTAGTATACTTATCATTAAGGCTAAACCTTCCTGCAAGGGGAAGGTCAAGGGGGAATGATGAACATTAGTGAAATTGCCCAAAAAACGGGTTTAACCAGCAAAGCTATCCGGTTTTATGAAGAAAAAGATCTTATCACTGCGCCAATGCGGGGAGATAACGGCTATCGCTATTATCAACAAAAGCATATTGAGGAGCTGATGCTTCTTCGTCAGGCAAAAGAGGTTGGGTTTACATTGGAAGAATGCCGTGAGTTATTGCGATTATTCCGCAATCCCAGTCGTCACAGTGCAGATGTAAAGACAGCGACTTTGCAAAAAGTGGCTGAAATAGAAAAGACCATCGCTGAATTACAAAAAATAAAGAAAAAATTGCTGGTCTTGGCGGCGGATTGCCCGGGAGATGATGGGGCGGATTGCCCCATCATTGAGCACTTATCGGGTAGTTGCGTGCATCACGCTTAATGGCGAACGGGCCTGACCTGTAAGGTGATGCCGTCAACGGCAACAATTTCCACTTCGGTATTAGCCGGGAGTTCTTGGTTACAGTGAACACGCCAACTGCCATCGGCCAATTTGACTCGTCCATAGCCATTTTCGGTATCTGCAATTAAGTGAGTACGGATACCGATTAACTGATGATTTTTCTGATTGAGGGTCTTATCGCTTGCTTTCTGCGGGCGGCGGCGCAACCAACCGCGCCACGCAATAACAGAAACTAAGGTCAGGACAGCAAATAGGACACCTTGCAGTTCCCAGGCCATATTGGGGAAAATCCATGTGAGCAGGGCAACAACAACCGCGGCTGTCCCTGTCCACAAAAGATATCCACCCGTGCCCAGTAATTCGGCAATCAGAAGCAAGCCACCAAAACAGAGCCAGAACCAGACTGGTTGAGCGGCTATCTGTTCAATCATGGTTATTTATCCTGTTTGCTCTTTTTGCTTTCATTAATTAACTCAGCAATACCCCCGATGGCACCCATTAAGTTACTGGCTTCCAGCGGCATCATAATGACTTTACTGTTATTGGAGGCACCAATGTTAGTCAGGGCATCTGTGTATTTCTGGGCAACAAAGTAATTAATTGCCTGCATATCACCACTCGCAATCGCATCAGAAACCATTTTGGTGGCGCGTGCTTCTGCTTCAGCCGCACGTTCACGGGCTTCTGCCTGAAGGAAAGCGGATTGACGTTCACCTTCTGCTTTCAGAATTTGTGACTGTTTTTCCCCTTCAGCTTTCAAAATCGCGGCCTGACGAACACCTTCCGCCTCAAGGATGTCTGCACGTTTGGTACGTTCTGCTTTCATCTGGGCATTCATCGCAGAGATCAGCTCCTTGGGAGGACGTACATCACGGATCTCAATACGCGTTATTTTGACGCCCCAAGGGTTAGTGGCTTCATCGACGATTGTCAGCAGGCGACTGTTAATGGAATCACGCTGGGATAACATTTCGTCCAACTCCATTGAACCCAGCACCGTACGGAAGTTGGTCATGGTCAGGTTAATGATGGACAACTCCAGATTACTGACCTCATAGGCTGCACGCACAGGATCAACTACCTGAATAAAGCAGACGGCATCAATGGTGACATTGGCGTTATCGCGGGAAATGACTTCTTGCGATGGGATATCCAATACCTGTTCCATCATATTGATTCTGCGACCGATACGATCGACGAATGGCATAATAATATGCAGGCCGGGTGTCAATGTACGGGTATAGCGGCCGAAGCGTTCAACAGTCCATTGATAGCCTTGTGGAACGGTCTTCACACAAGTAAAAACGATAACGACAGCAATAATGATTAAAATCGGTACAGCACCGAAAGAGAGTAAATCCATAATAATTCCCTTATTAGCTAATTATGGGATATATAAACGTTTCTTACTTAATAGAGCAAAGAGTATACATGACGACGGTATTTAGATGCCAGAGAATCTCCGGAGCCCAAAGTAGAAATGATATCCATCAACATCTTTTTCACTGCACCATCCGCAGCAGCAAGATCTTTTTTCAGAAAACCAAACAGCAACTCAAGTGCTTCTTCATTACGACCAACTTCGTGTAATTTAGCCGCAAGTTTAATAGCTAATTCTGCATTTTCTGGTTGGGTTGCCAGTTCTTGTTGAAGTTGTTGGATCTCGGGTGAATCAGCCGCTTCTCTTAGGGACTTAATACCTTCCAGCAATTCATGATAATGCTCGTCCTGCTCTTCCAATGGCACGGTATCCAACAGATTTTGGGCGTCATCGAGGTGATTTAAAGTTAAGTGAACTTGAGCCAACAGCAAAATGACATGCGTATCCTGCGGATCTTCCTGATGGAGTGTTTTCAATAAAACTAAGGCTTCCTGATTGTTGCCAGTGGCAAGCAGCTCATTGATTTGTTCCAGCGGTGATTTTTCTTCCTGACCGAGAATCTGAGCGAACATGTTTCTGATTGATTCATCAGACTGGATGCCTTCAAAGGCATGCACAGGGCGGGCTTCTTGCACAAACATGGTTGTAGGTAAACCACGTATGCCAAATTGTGCCGTGATATGGGGAAGCTGGAGGCTGTTAACTTTTGCCAAAATAAATTGCCCGGCATGCTCATGCGCTATCTTATCAAGAGTGGCTTCTAATTCATGGCAATGAAGGTCTTGCGGAGACCAGAAATAGAATACGACGAGTTGATTAAGTGATTGTTGAACTATTTCAGCAATATTGGATTCATCAATGTTAACAATATAACCTGCGTTACTGTTTGTATTCAGTGTAGCTTCCATTGGGCATTCCTCTCTGGTTCTTCGTTGCAAGGTTTATACCAATAAATAAGGCTCATTTATTCGTTTTTCAATGTTCATTGGCTGTTCATTAGCTTTGCCAACGAATAATTTTGTCCAGCCATTTTTCAGGGAGTATACGACGTAACACTTTTACTGCGTGAGTCAATAATGTAACAGGATAGCGTAATTTCGGATTGGGACTTTCCAGTGCGTGAATGAGTTTAGAGACAACATCTTCAGGCTTTAGGGTAAAACGGCTGGCAAGCCCCGGGTTTTCGACAGGATTATCTTGCTGTGTTTGGTTTACATTATCTGTAAAACGCGTATGGATTGGGCCTGGTTCCAACAGGCTGACTTTGATATTTGTGTTTGCCAATTCCCCCCGCAACGCATCAGACCATGCTTCGAGCGCATATTTACTGGCGGCATAAGCACCACGGCGAGGGGTAGAAATAAGCCCCATTACTGAGCTGGTCTGGACAATTCTTCCTTCACCATAAGCGCGTATGGCTGGCAATAACAGGCAAGTTAACTGGTGGGTACCAAAAAAGTTAGTGGAAAACTGCTTTTCCATTTGCTCGCGGGAAACACTTTCCAAAGGCCCATAAACACCGAATCCGCCATTATTGAAAAGGCCAAACAAACGGCCACCGGTTAATTCGATGACTTTTTTGGCTGCAAGCTCAACGCTTTCCTTATTATCTAAATCCAATTCAACCGGTTCAAACCCCAATTCACTCATGCGTGCCAAATCGGCGGCCTGACGGCAGGCTGCGAGTACACGATAACCACGTTGGTGCAGTGCCTTCGCAGCAGACAATCCAATTCCACTAGAACATCCAGTAATGAGAATTGCTTTTTGCATAACTTTACCTGTTTTTTTGCATCAATTATGGAAATAAATGATTACTATTGAGAAACATCCTTACTTAAGGATGATTGATGTATTTTGATAGGTGATGGGACATCCAATTTGCAATAAAGGGTTGAGCATTTTTATTAGGGTGTAACCCGTCATCCTGCATCCACTCTGGTTTGTCAGCAACCTGTTCCATGAAAAATGGCAGTAAGGGAATTTGGTTGCGCTCAGCCAGGGCTGGATAAATTTTTGCAAAGGATTCGGTATAGCGTTTCCCATAATTAGGTGAAATTCTGATTTGCATTAGCAAAGGCTGTACCCCAGCTTGCTTAATCAAGGTAATGCCCTGTTGCAAATCTTGTTCTATGTTTTGAATAGGAAAACCACGCAGGCCGTCATTGCCGCCAAGCTCTAGCAAAACCCACTTGGGTTTGTGCTGTTTCAGTAATTCAGGCAGGCGTTCAAGTCCCTGAGAGGCGGTATTGCCACTGATACTGCCATTGACAATAACTGTTTTTTTACCGGCTTGTTGCCACTGTTTTGCCAGCAGAGAAGGCCAGGATTGTTCAACAGGCAAACGGTATCCGGCACTGAGACTATCGCCCAATATCAGCAAGGTATCAGCCGCTGCTGCTCTGGCGCTGCATAGCAACAATAATAAAAGGAAAAATACATGGCTGTAGAAAATATTCTTGAAGTTCATCATCTCACTAAACACGTTGGTCAAGGGGAACAGGTAATTAATATATTGCAAGGTGTTGAGCTGATTGTCGAGCCAGCACAAACAATTGCATTAATTGGTGAATCAGGATCCGGTAAATCAACCCTATTGGGGATCATCGCGGGATTGGATGATGGCAATGCAGGTGATGTTCATTTATTGGGACAGAATATCAGCCGGATGAATGAAGAGCAGCGGGCACAGTTACGGGCAGAAAATGTCGGTTTTGTATTTCAATCATTTATGCTGATTCCGACCTTGAACGCATTGGAAAATGTGCAGCTTCCTGCATTGTTGCGGGGAGAGGCGGAAAATAAAAGCCGACAACAGGCCATTGAATTACTCGAACAACTGGGGCTGGGAAAACGCCTGAAACACATGCCAGCCCAGCTTTCAGGAGGGGAACAGCAGCGGGTGGCGCTAGCACGGGCATTCTGTACTCGTCCTAAGATTTTGTTTGCTGATGAACCAACAGGAAACCTTGATCGGCAGACAGGGGATCGCATCGCCGATTTGCTGTTTTCCCTCAACCATGATTACTCCACAACATTGATTTTAGTGACTCACGACAGCCAACTTGCTGCTCGCTGTCAGCGTCGTTTGCGTTTGGTGGATGGAAAATTGAGGGAAGAAGTATGATTTGGCGCTGGTTTTGGCGTGAATGGCGCACGCCTTCTCTTCTGATTGTTTGGTTATCCCTGACGTTGGCCGTGGCTTGTGTACTTTCGTTAGGCCGAATTAGTGATCGTATTGATCAGAGTGTGCATTATCAAAGCCGGGATTTTTTGGCGGGTGATTTGGTTTTAAGGGCTTCGTATCCGGTTGATGAAACATGGCTGAAAAGGGCGCAGGAACAAGGCCTGACCTTGAGCCGCCAGATCTCATTTTCGACCATGACATATGCAGGGGATATTCCGCAATTGGCTCAAGTGAAAGCGGCAGATAACCGCTATCCGCTGTACGGTGAGCTGGAAACCAATCCCCCAAAATTAAGGCCAGAACAAGGTACTGTGCTGGTTGCTCCCCGCCTCCTGAGATTGCTGGGCGTTGAGGTCGGCGATAATCTCGATGTGGGAGATGCCACACTGAAGATCAGCGGAGAGTTATTGCAAGAGCCGGATAGTGGTTTCAGCCCATTCCAGATATCACCTCGAATTTTAATTAATATCGCTGATGCTGAAACAACGGGAGCAATTCAGCCGGGCAGCCGTTTGACCTATCGCTATATGTTCTCCGGTGCTCCGGATGCTATCGAATCATTCCGGCAATTTGTGGATCCACAATTAAAAGCCGATCAACGCTGGTTGACGCTAGAGCAAGACAATAGTGTATTGGGCCAATCCATCGAACGTGCCCAGCAATTTTTGTTGCTGTCGGCGTTGTTGACCCTGCTGCTGGCCGTGGCCGCTATGGCGGTTTCAATGAGTCATTATTGCCGCAGCCGGCATAATCTGGTTGCCATCCTGAAAACGTTGGGAGCAGGTCGTTGGGCTTTGCGGCAGTGGATCATCGGGCAATGGCTAGTCATATTAAGTGCTGCCATCGTTCTGGGTTCCGTTTTAGGTTTGATATTTGAATCAGCACTGATTCGCATTTTGGCAGGAATGCTGCCCAAGATGCTACCCGCAGCCGGAGTGTGGCCTTGGGTATGGGCTATCGGAGCGTTATTGGGGATTACCTTGCTGGTGGGGGTTCGCCCTTATCATCAACTCATGGCGACTCAACCCTCTCGGGTATTGAGAAGTGACATAACGGCCGCGATTTGGCCATTGCGTTATTATCTGCCGGTCGTAGCCATGATTTTAACCGGGGGATTGATACTGCTGGCAGGCACTAAGCCCCTGTTGTGGTCATTGTTGGCAGGCATTCTGATTATCGCGCTATTATTGGCGTTATTGGGGTGGGGCGGGTTATGGTTGCTGAGACGAGTGACATTCCGCCAGTTAAGTTTGCGCCTGGCGGTCAACCGTTTGATCTGTCGTCCATTTCAAACCATGACACAACTGGCGGCATTTTCTCTGTCATTCATGTTATTGGCTTTGCTTGTCATGGCAAGAGGCGATTTGTTGGATCGTTGGCAACAACAATTACCGCCTGACAGCCCGAATTATTTCCTGCTTAACATCACTCAGCCACAAATTACGTCGATTAATGAGTTGTTGGCTAAGCACCAAGTGAAACCCACCGAGTTTTATCCCGTTATCCTCGCACGCTTAACTGAGATAAATGGGCAATCTGCCATAGAATGGGCTGATAAAAAGCATCCCAATAGTACAACAGTGCGCCGTGAACTGAATTTAACATGGAAATCAGCGCTGCCGCCTTTCAATACCGTTATCAAGGGAACATGGCCACCGAAAGCAAACGAAGTTTCCTTGGAACAGGGCGTTGCAGAACGGTTGAAAATTGATGTGGGCGATCAACTGACATTCACGGGTGATACCCGAACTTTTCATGCCACAGTGAGCAGTATCCGTAAGGTCGATTGGGAAAGTGTGAACCCGAATTTCATTTTTATCTTAGCCAAAGAGACATTGGAAAATCAGCCTAAAATGTGGCTGACCAGCTTCCATTATGAAGGTAACGGAAAGCTGCTGACGGAGATCAATCGCCATTTTCCGACTATCAGCATGTTGGATATCGGCTCAATCGTCAAACAGGCACAAGGCATTTTGCATCAAGTCAGCAAGGCATTGGAGATTATGGTTATCTTGGTCATGATTTGTGGCGCATTGCTTTTGCTGGCACAAATTCAGGTAGGCATGAGCCAGCGCCAGCTTGAATTGGTGGTGTATCGCACTTTGGGGGCGAGCAAAAAACTATTGCGTCGTACATTGTGGAGTGAATTTGCACTGCTTGGTTTTATGGCAGGTTTAGCTGCGGCATTTGGTGCTGAAGTTGCACTTTGGTTATTGCAGACTCAGGTCTTTGATTTTCCTTGGCAACCGCAATGGCAAATGTGGATCTTGCTTCCCATCATGAGCAGCCTGTTACTCTCACTCTGTGGTGGTTGGTTAGGAATTCGGTTATTGCGGAGGCAAAGCCAGTACCGGCGTTTGCCGGAGTAACGCGAAAAACCGGTTTGATATGGGGAAGGCTTTGAATGGATGTCTTCCCCATTGCCGGAGGTCATTACCGGGCATTCTCAGAGTATTCTTCCCTGAATCTAGGGAGTATGTGATCACCAAACATCTTCAATCCCTTGATATAATCGGTGAAAATCAACATAACACCATCCAGTTCGCAATTGCGCATTAAACTCGACAACTGCTTATAGCAATTTTCTGGCGTTCCGATAATCGTTTGAGTCATAAAAGCCTGCTTGGAACGCTCAACCATCGCAATGTTTTTTCCGCTCGTATCAAGGCCATAACTGTTCATCATATTTTTGACACCCTCCACATCCACGCCTTGGCGATAAAGTTGGGCGAGCGTTTCTGCATGGGCATCTGTTTCGGCGAAAATAATGGTACACAAGCTGAAAGTTTTGGTTGTTTTATTATATTCAGCGGCGATGCGTTTGGCATTTAAACTGATTTTCCGGGTATCTGCTTCATCTCTGCCACCGATAAAACAAACATCGGCATTTTGTACACTGAAGCGAAGGCCCCGCTCGGATTGACCGGCACAAAATAGGCTAGGGCGAGGATTGGAAAGGGGCTTGGGTTCAGAAACACATTGTTTAAGGTTAAAATAAGTTCCCTCATGATCCACTCGCTTTTCACGCCAAAGCCGCTTGATAAGCTGTGCCCATTCTGTTGTCATGGCGTAGCGTTGGGTATGATCCAGGCTGTCATCCCATGCTCCCATTTGCTCAAACTCATCCCGGAATGAGCCGGAAACAATATTCAGGCCTGCACGCCCTTGGCTAATATGATCCAACGTGGTAATCATTTTAGCTGTAACCGCCGGATTATGCAGACCAGCATGGACTGTGGCTATCAATTTTGCGCGATGTGTGACCTCTGCAATACCGGACAGCATCGTAACCGCTTCCAGTGAAGTGCCCCAGTGATCAGTTTCGCCGCCAAAACCTTTCCACTTGCCTATAGCCATAATGTAGTCAAGGCCGATTTGATCGGCAAGAATAGCAGCCTCACGGTTTTGTTTATAAGACGCATCCAAGGGAGGCGTGTTTTTGGAAACTATCCACCCACCATTGGCGATGGGCAGAAATACACCGAACTCTTTCTTCGACATTATCATTTCCTTGTTTGTGTGAGTTGTTTCAGTTCATTTATCCCCCCATTCAGTAAATTGAACTTCTTTTTATGGCTGTTCTCTCAGTTTCTGAATGGGAGGTTTCATCAGCAACGTGACGACAATAACAACTAACACAGGAATAATGATGATTAAAAATGCTAAAGTAAAACTGCCGGAATAGTCTTTAATGGCTCCGGTAAAGAAAGGTGCCAGACAAGCCAGTGTGGAAATCAGGTTCATGATGGAAAACAGTTCCAGATAAGGTTTGCGGCCAAAATAGTTAGCCAACAAAACGCTGGAAGCAAGAAACGTCACGCCATATCCCATACCGACACACACCGCGAATGCAATTAAAAACGGCCAGGAAGACGCAATACTGAGTGCAATCAAGCCAAGAATGATAATCGTCAGACTGCCAAGCAGTAATTTTTTGGGATCTATCCATTCGCCGACTGCCCCGCCAGCCAATCGGGAAAAAGCATTGATAAAGGCCATCGAGCTTAATAAACCTGCGGCGATAGCTTCACTGAAACCATTTTCAATGATATGGGCAACGGCGAAACTATTGACGGTAATACCACACCATAAAAATGCCGTGTAGCTTGCGGCAATGACATAAAATTGCCATGTCCTCAATGCATGATGCACAGTCCAGTGTTGTTGGGTGCGATAAATGCTGGGGGTGTCCTGATTATAATGTTTTTGGTTTACGGCCTTGGCATGGGCAATTTCCCGCTTTCCTTCCTGAAGAATAATAATTGTCAGGAGCACGAAAATGGTCAGTACGATTGCGGAGATCATCCAATGCATTCGCCATGTTCCCCAAACACGGGTTGCGAGAAAATAGATCCAAGGGCCAATCACACCCCCCAATCCTCCAATCGTAAAATAGAAACCGAAGGCAAGGGATTGTTTTTCATATAGGCGTGAAATGACATAAGTACCGGGAACAGTAGCCAAAAAAGTAAAGCCGACACCAATCAGAGCCGTACCGATAAAGTACGATAAAATAGCGTGTGTGTTATAAAGACTATAGAAACCCGCCAAAAAAATCAGCAGGCCGATCGCCAAAGTAAAACGAACACCAACCTTACGAATAAATATCGTTGGCAGGAAGCTGGACAACCCACAAGTCAAGCCAAGCAGTGTGAAGCCTAAACCGGCATTAGTCCAACTCCAGCCCAACTCATTAATCATGCTGGGAAGAACAACGCCCAATGAGGTAAATGTTGTTGCGGTGGATAAAAAATAGACCATACCTAAAAGTATCAGCACAACCCACTGATAAATGCGCCCGAACTTCTCGTGTTGAGTGGACATTGTGACCCCATCAAGGAATTAAAAACGGCACTATCTTAAGTGTTTATTAGAAAAAGCTGTACCTAATAAACATCCCATAGCTAAATTGATTGGTGCGAAAGTAAGGCGTATCTTTAATTTTGTACTTATTTTTTCCAAGGTTTACGACAACGCCCGTCCAAAGATGACCTGATTGATAGCCCAATTGTTTTCCTAAGTCATAGTGCAACTCAGGTTTGAATTCGAGCATCTCAGGATTGTCCCGCCGCCCCAGAGTGTAATCGAACGTTCCGACGACACGGAAATCACCCAATCGATTATTGAAAGGTATGCCGTAATCAATATGGATACGCTGGTCGTTCCAACTGCCTTTGGCGTTGTTCTCAACATAAAAGATAGTACGCAGCCAACTGAACCCGCCTACCTGCCAATCAAGGCTGATACCGGGGAAATAGTCATATTTCATGTTTTTGGTCTTGGCAATCCATTGAGCGAACAAGATATCTTTCAATGGGCCATAGGAAAAATCATACCCTGTAATTTTGCTGGCACTAAGCCTTGGCACAAATTTATAGTAATAAGTGCTTTTATCGCCGTTATAGTCATGCTGCAAAGCATTTTGCCAAATGCTGTAAACATACATATCACCGATTTTATAATCGCCAAAAGCTTCTACAATGGGGGAAATGGTTTTTTGAGGGTCGATTTTGTTTTCAAATTGAACGTAAAGGCTGGTATCAATAGATTGAAAATTAACAAAATCATTGGATTGCGCAGGCGGAGAAAAAAGACAGTATAATGAAATAGCAGGCAACACTGAACTCGCCGTCAGCCGTGGTCTGAATGTTTTGTTTTTTTCTTGCTGGGTGAGAAATGGCACTTAGTTGCTCCTCGTTATTTTATGGACAATGAGGTTACTTCCTTTATGTCCTATAAATTAACGTCATACTTAGCGAAGAACCAGTACTAAAACCAGTAATTTGACTGAAATGAATATCGCCATTCCATTTCACGACTTTATAAATAGCTTTCTCTGATTTTAGAGAGACTATAATAAGGTACTGATGTTAACTTCAGTACCTTATTAAAAATGAATCTGGTTTTGATAGCGTTAAATGACCTGTTTCACTTTTTTTATATTAACTATCAACATCTGATAATGTGATTTTATTAACAATGCCGCTATTACATTCTATTTCAACTTGTATCCCGGAAGATTTTGCAGTAAGTAACAGAGTGAATAATGCTCTGCCATAATCAGTATTTATCCCGTAGCTTGGAGATAATTGCATCCAGTTATCTGAGTCTCCTGATAATGTGAAAGTTGGGCTATAAGAAGCATTATAATATTGAATAGAGCCGATATAACCTTTACTTTCCTTAGAGCAGGAATGAGCGTGGGCAAATCCAATGGAGAAAGAAAGAGTGGCTAGGAATATAACGTAATTGAGGAGTTTTTTATATATCATGATGATTATCTCTCTTGTTTTTTAGTCTGGTTTTTGTTGGTAATCTGCGAATGTATTTTTATTTATTGCTCTAATTAGAACATCTTCATAAAATATAATGTTGTTACGATTTTCCCTCGTAAAGGTACTCTGACTCGTTGGTCCCTTTCTTTGTATTGAAAAAGATTATTGCGGCCACCAATTACTAGTTGGTGTAAATCAAGGAAAATAATAGGGATTGGGTATTTTATTCTTTTTCCGGGTGAGGCATTATTGATGATTGCTCGTGTATATGCGCATTGCATAGCTTGGGCATAATTCAGAGGAGTCCCTGGAAGGGTTGTGTCTTTATAATAATCAGTGTAAATTATTGCTTCAATAGGTATATCCTGAGGTTTGTAGTTTAAACTCTTCCACGATCTTATGACGACTTCATTTTGAATATAAGCTCGTTCTTCATGAGAAAGATTTATAGATCTTCTTGCTTCTAAATTTAATGCAAAATCTTTTGCTCCAGTCATCCTGTCAGAATCAAAAGAGCATTGATGGGCATACCTCCTTGGGTGATCACCTGTAGGTATTTTATTGAAATCCTTTTTCCATTCTTCGAGTGTTGTTATTCCTCTTGCAGAGCAACGGCCTGGAATGTTTGGGAATAACTTACTTCTTGTGCACCCCTTCTCATATTCGTATTTCGATGGGCGTTCACGAGAGACACCGTCAAGGGGATAAGCACATTTAGCATAAGCCTGCTTTCCATATGGATTTCTGGATGTAACGCGTCCATTAATAGCATAGGATATAAATCTGTCATGAAAAAATTTATAAGTGTTAAGATCGGCACGGAAATAAGAGAATGCTTCTTCGTTACCTTTCCAAAATTCGGGCTGATCTAATACAACTGCTTGCAATAAAATCCCACTGCACTCGTAAGCTGGGCTGCTATGGTTGCTTTGTGTTTTGCATTCATTGACAAGATTGTTAAACCGTTTATTAAGCCTTTTCGCTATAACTTCGCCACTCTTAGGCTCTTTGTATGTTAACTTATTGGTAAAACTTATATTTCTACAGAGTTCCAAATCAGGTTTCTTATAAGCAAAAAGAGCTGTTGGTATCAATATAATAAATACAGATAAATATTTTTTGAATTTAATTTTCATTGTTTATATCCTTTTTTAATACTGGATAATGTAATTTTTATTATTTTATATTTTTTGTTTTATTAAAGGTTAAAGTTGTTGCTGAAGGGCAATTCCCAGTAAATTAATTTTTTATTTTTAATGATGTGTGATGAACCATATCTTAAATAAAAATTAGCTTATAATGAAAATAGGTTATCACTTGATAAGTTAAAGTTATCGCTCTTTTTAAATAAAGCTGTCCGATTGGGAACTGAGATGGATGTTATATGTATAAATTTTATAATATGGATAAAATATTTTGGTTTTTAATATGGAATGAAATTGGTGCGATGAGGTGGTGAAAATAAAGTTAAATGTTATTTCTGGAAAATCCATAATTTCAATGGATGCAGGCGTATTATAAATAATAAGCGGTAAGCTATTTTGGTGCACTACCGCTTTTTTGGAATATTATTTAACTTAATTTATTTTGTGCCCATTCCAACCCGCTTTGATATTCCTCAGGCAATAACGGGATTAATTTTTGTAAGGTTGCTTTTAATATATTGCAATCAGCATGAACTATATTCAAATGACCGACTTTACGAACAGGGCGCACTTCCTTTTCATACCAATGTAAACGAACCAAGGGCAGATTCAGCCATGCGGGATTTATTCCAGTGCCTATCAAATTGATCATGACTGATGGCGCAAATATTTCGGGTTGCGGCATTGGGAGATTTAGAATGGCTCTCAGGTGGAGTTCAAACTGACTGATGGATGCACCATTTTGCGTCCAGTGGCCGCTATTATGAACCCGTGGAGCTAATTCATTAATCAACAAATTATCACCCACAATAAAGCACTCCATCGCCATAACACCAACATAGTTCAGGCGCTCCATGATGGCTGACAGCATTTTTTCTGCTTGTTGCTGTAAATTCTTATCTGTATCAGGCAACGCAACGCTGGTGCGCAAAATACCGTCCTGATGCAAATTGTGAGTCAATGTATAGAATACTGATTCACCTTTGGCGTTACGGGCGCCAACCAGAGAGACTTCGCCTGAAAATGGAATGCCTTGCTCTACAATGCATTCACCGTAAATTTCAGGGGGCAATTCAGTTTCATCGCCCGGTCGGATGCGCCATTGGCCACGGCCATCGTAGCCGCCTGTCCGGCGCTTAACAATGATAAAATCTCCTAATTCAGCAAACAGTTGCTGCCATTGACTGGGATCGGAAAGCAGTTTCCACGGTGCGGTTGCCAGACCTAAATTATCCATAAGTTGCTTTTGTGGTAAGCGGTCAGCTAATTGCGGGAAAATATCACGATTGATAAAAGCCTTATGATGCGCTAATTCCCGCGTTAATGCCGTTTCTGGCCAGCGTTCAATTTCTGCGGTAATCACACTGCTCTGGTAGGGAACCGCTTCTGGCTCGGCATCCAATCCAACAGGATAAACAGCAATTCCCAACGGTTCTCCTGCCTGACGCAGCATTCGGCCTAACTGACCATTTCCCAATACGCAAACGGGTTTCATGCATCCTCCCGTGGATCAGGATTATCCAAAACATCCTGTGTTTGTGTCTGGCGCCACGCTGATAAACGTTGAAACACGGCGTCATCATGCAAAGCCAGTACCTGAGCTGCCAACAATGCTGCATTTGCTGCACCGGCTTTGCCAATTGCCAATGTACCGACTGGAATGCCCTTTGGCATTTGGACAATAGAATACAGGCTATCAACACCACTTAACGCGGCACTTTGAACAGGAACCCCAAATACAGGAACTAATGTTTTGGCTGCCAACATTCCCGGCAAATGTGCTGCCCCACCAGCACCTGCGATAATGACATCAAAACCGTTTTCTTTCGCTTGTTCAGCAAACCGGAAAAGTTTATCTGGTGTCCGGTGTGCCGAAACAATTTCAACATGAAAGGGGATGGCAAGGTCGGACAAAATATCAGCGGCATGTTGCATGGTTGCCCAATCACTTTTTGAACCCATGACAATGGCAATTTTAGCGTGATATTGCGTGGCATCGTGTTGAGTGGCTGCCATTGAGATAGCGTTTGTGGAAATAGCGTTTGTGGGATCTGAGCTGGCCGTCATAAATCAGATGCTCCTGTATTAGGCTGTCTACCAGAACAAGGATAATGTTTAAGTTAGGCGATCATATCACGCAGATTCCGTTAGGAAAACGTTTGCGTTTTTTGATTTGGCTATTTTTTTAAAAAATTAATCCTAGATTCAAAAAGGGAAGGATATCAGTTCAATGTCGTTTTCTGTCACCTTGAACATTGATCCCTTATCATGCCACGCTCCCAATACCCCGCGATGCACGGTTTTATTTCCTAGTTGAATGTCATGTATTGCCGGGCGATGAGTATGCCCGTGGATTATCCAATCGGCCTGATACCGTGCAACATGTTCAATCACCGTTTGCTGGTTGACATCCATAATAGATTCGGATTTTTGCCGGTTGGCATATTGACTGTTGGCACGCATTTTGGCGGCGATTTTCAAACGGATAAAGAGAGGGAGCAACAAAAATAGCCGCTGTATCCACGGAGTATGGACTTTCTTGCGGTATTGTTGATAACTGACATCATCGGTGCAAAGTGTATCGCCATGCAGGATCAGGATACGCTTGCCATACAGTTGCAACACTTTTTCCTGTGGCAGCAAAATTAAGCCGCTGTTTTTGGCAAAACGGGAGCCCAGCAAGAAATCGCGGTTACCATGAATGAAATAACAAGAAACTCCTTTCTGTTTCAACTCATAGAGTGCTTGGGCTATCTGAGTGTGAAGTGGGTTGGGATCATCATCACCAATCCAGTAATCAAAAAAATCACCAAGGATATAAAGACTTTCGGCATGGATTGCATCCTCACGTAAAAAACGCAGAAAACCGGCAGTAATTGCCGGTTCTTGCTGGCTGAGATGCAAATCTGCAATAAACAGCGTGCTCATGTAACGATTAACTATTCTTTCAGTTTTTTCAGAATGATTATTCGCTGACAGTAACGCGTTCGATGATCACATCTTCACGTGGTACATCTTGGTGCATGCCGCTGCGGCCAGTGGAAATGCCTTTGATTTTATCAACGACGTCCATGCCTTCAACGACTTCAGCGAATACGCAGTAACCCCATCCATCAGGACGTTCTGAGCGGAAGTTCAGGAAATCGTTGTCAACAACGTTGATGAAGAACTGGGCAGTTGCGGAATGTGGATCATTCGTACGTGCCATCGCGAGAGTGCCACGGTTATTTTTCAGGCCATTGTTGGCTTCATTCTTGATTGGAGCCTTAGTGACTTTTTGGTTCATGCCTGGTTCAAAGCCACCGCCCTGAATCATAAAGCCATTGATAACACGGTGAAAGATTGTATTATCATAAAAGCCTTCAGAACAGTAACTTAAGAAGTTTTCTACAGTTACAGGCGCTTTATCTGCAAATGTATTGATTACGATATCGCCAAAATTGGTGTGGAAAGTCACCATAATAGAAATCCTAATAATAGTTTTGATTGACCCTGTTTTCAGGGTGTCGGAGAACGCTGTTATACCATATCTGCGATTTTGAGTCAGTATTCTGAAAGCTGTATCAGACGCCGCATCAAAAGAAGGCTGATTTGCAGTACTTGCAATACATGGCATATCAAGGTGAAATATCTCACTTGGCTTCTCTACATGCTAGTTTATTTATCTTCTTGATGAAGAAGTCTATAGCCAATAAATTTATTTGATTTTATTACACGTACATCAATTTTTACGGAAAACCCACTGATGCTAAAAATTTTCAACACTCTCAGCCGCCAAAAAGAAGAATTTAAGCCGATTCATGAAAAGAAAGTGGGCATGTACGTGTGTGGTATCACCATCTATGATTTGTGTCACATTGGTCACGGCAGAACATTTGTTGCATTTGACGCCATTGCCCGCTATTTGCGCTATCAGGGATATGATCTTACCTACGTGCGCAATGTTACGGATGTGGATGACAAAATTATCAAACGTGCAATTGAAAACAATGAAAGCTGTGACGATCTGACCACACGCATGCTGGCAGAAATGCATAAAGATTTCGATGCATTAAATATCCTGAGCCCAGATTTAGAACCGCGGGCAACACACCATATCCCTGAAATTATTGAAATCACCCAACAGCTAATCAAACGTGGTCATGCTTATGTCGCTGCTAACGGCGATGTGATGTTCTCCATTGATTCTAATCCGAATTATGGCCTGCTTTCCCGTCAGGATTTAGAACAATTACAGGCGGGGGCTCGTGTTGAAGTTGCTGATGTAAAACGCAATCCAATGGATTTTGTCCTGTGGAAAATGTCCAAGCCGGGCGAACCTAGCTGGGAATCTCCTTGGGGAGCGGGGCGCCCGGGCTGGCATATCGAATGTTCCGCGATGAATGGAAAAACATTGGGGCATCATTTTGATATTCATGGTGGCGGTTCTGATTTGATGTTCCCGCATCATGAAAATGAAATTGCTCAGTCTACTTGCGCCCATGACGGCCCATATGTCAATTACTGGATCCACTCTGGGATGGTCATGGTGGATAAAGAAAAAATGTCCAAATCACTGGGCAATTTTTTCACCATCCGTGATGTACTGAAATATTATGATGCTGAAACTGTGCGCTATTTCTTGTTGTCCGGCCATTATCGCAGCCAGTTGAATTATACAGAGGAAAATCTCAAACAGGCACGTACTGCGCTTGAGCGTTTGTATACCTGCTTGCGTGGCACTGATCAATCGGCTCAGCCTGTTGGCGGAGAAACATTTGAAGCACGTTTCATTGAAGCAATGAACGATGATTTCAATACGCCGGAAGCCTATTCAGTGCTGTTTGATATGGTGCGTGAGATCAACCGTCTGAAAGCTGAAGACATGACGGCAGCGAATGGTCTGGCGGCTGAACTTCGTAAACTGGCGGGGATCCTAGGCCTTTTGGAACAAGATCCAGAGCATTTCTTGCAAAGTGGGGCTCAGTCTGACGCTGATGATGATGTGGCTCAAATCGAAGCATTGATTAAACAACGCAACGATGCCCGTAAAAATAAAGAATGGGCGCTGGCCGATGCAGCACGCAATCAGTTAAATGAAATGGGTATTGAGCTGGAAGATGGCCCACAGGGAACAACGTGGCGCCGTAAATAACCTCTTGATTGACTGCTCATTGTCAAAATCCCATAGAACCGCCCGCATAGGGCGGTTCAGTCTTTTAACGTATCAGCGCTTTCACCGTGGTATCTTTTAGCAGCATAACAATCGCATATCAGCTAAATAAAACAGCTCAATTTATTGATGAACGCTTAGATATTTAGGATAGAAAATGTTTCCGGAATGATACGTCGTTTTTCCTGAAACTGAATTCCGCTTCATGGCAACAAAAGAAGAATTACTCAGATGTTCTGGTAGTTGATGTGCAGTATCACCAGACTTGAGAAGAGAAATCGTCACTCTAGGTTTAGAATTACTTACTTTATAAGACATACCCAACAACCTTCTTGCAGCTCTATTACTTAACATAATCAACTCCTTTTCAGTTGTAAGCCAGTCTCTGAGTATAGCGATTAATTAGAAAACCAAAAGGTCATGAATGTGCTTATTCATTAATATATTGCCTATGTCACATAAGTAACGCCCTAAAACCGTAGTTCATCGCCTTACTCCTCACATCTCGAGGAGTAAGGCGCTTTCAAAATCTAAGAGTATCACTATGATGAAAACCTATTTATTAACTTGCGGGTAAAACCAGACAAATTGGCGATCGTAAATATTGAGATCATGCCGCTGATTATTATCAACGGGTATTTTTTTATTGTAATCTTTAGCAATGATAGAGCGATTGGTTGTAAATTCTTTTTGAGTAAACTCGCCCATTACAATTAGTTTCCCGATATAAGCTTTAACGGGCATATTTGTGATATTGGCAAGTTCTTGGGCGAAGCCTGTTTTTCCTAGGTGGCAACAACAGAGTCTTATATTATTAATATTATAAGTATAGATTAGTGTTCTTATATAATAAAATAAATCTTTAGGTCTTAGGTGGTGGAGGCGATAATCCAAAGTAGAATAGGTATTGTAGCGCCTGTTCCCATGACCGACAATATTTAACCTCATAGGTAATTCATTTTTGGGAATATCAATAAAATAAATAATTCCATTATTGAGATGTTGAAATTCTACACTATGTTCATTCCAATTTAATATTTCACTTTGCCTTATTCTTGGGGTTGTCCATGAATTTATATGCTTGGATGATGCTGTTGGTGTTCTATCTATTTTTCTTATTAAACTGTCTAGTATGTCTTCATCTTCACGATATCTTCCCATGATAGGGTTCTCATTGTTTTAAGGATATTATTGGTGTTTTTTAAAGTTATATAAATTACATAAAACTTTCATGAAGCTATTTAATTAAAAAATAGCACATTTATAGATCTAATGTGCTATTCGCTTGTGATGATATTAATAATATAGTTTATGTTTCTACTCGAACAAATTCACCATTAAAAGAAACAATTTTGCCCGCAGTAATCTTGCAACGTTTGCGAGTTTCAATTTGGTAATCCACTTCAACTAAACCTTCTGCAATTACAGCCTTTGCAGCAGCACCGCTTTCACTCCATCCCTGGAATTTCAGCAAATCGCACAGTTCTACATAAGGGTGCCCATCTAAAGAAAAAATTTCCATCAGTAACCTTCAGTTGTATCTACATCATGATATTCCTCGCAAGCCTGCAAGGTATTTTGAATCAAAGTTGCAACAGTCATTGGGCCGACACCGCCGGGCACAGGAGAAATCCAGCTGGCACGTTCGGATGCTTTATCAAAATCCACATCACCGATAACCTTGCCATTTTCCAGTCGATTAATGCCGACATCAATCACAATCGCCCCCGGTTTGATCCACTCACCGGGAATAAAATTTGGCTTACCGACAGCAACAACCAACAAATCAGCCTGTTCAACATGCTGGCGTAAATTTTGCGTAAACCGATGTGTTACCGTAGTTGTACAGCCGGCCAGCAGCAACTCAAGGCTCATTGGCCGCCCTACGATATTAGAAGCGCCAATAATAACCGCATTCAGCCCATAAGTATTGATATTGCAGCGCTCAAGCAGAGTTACAATCCCACGTGGGGTACAAGGGCGCAGTTTTGGGGAACGCTGGCACAGACGGCCGATATTATAGGGATGGAATCCATCTACATCTTTATCAGGATGAATACGCTCCAGAACTTTGACATTATCAATACCGGCAGGTAAAGGCAGTTGAATTAAAATGCCATCAATTTCTGCATCGGCGTTCAGATTATCTATTAGAGAGAGCAATTCGGCTTCGCTGGTAGTATCTGGCAGGTCATAAGAGCGGGACATAAAACCGACTTCTTCACAGGCGCGTCGTTTGCTTGCGACATAAATCTGGGAAGCGGGGTTTTCTCCCACCAAAACAACAGCAAGGCCTGGGGCACGTTTTCCGGCAGCCACACGTTGCCTAACCTTTTCTGCAACTTCGCTTCTGATTGTCTGCGCAATCGTTTTCCCATCAATAATTTTTGCTGACATGTATTTAAGATTCCATCATCAAGTATAGGAATAGATGCTATTTTGTCAGAACATGAACCGCCTGTCAGTTTTATTGATAATCATAAAATGAGCATATGAGCGAAAAGGCCATTGACTCATTGGATTATGCCCGTATAATCCGGTGCTACATCAAAGCATTAACGATGTTGCTTATTCTGCATACCGTAATGCGCCCTTAGCTCAGCTGGATAGAGCAACGGCCTTCTAAGCCGTAGGTCACAGGTTCGAATCCTGTAGGGCGTACCATTAAAATCAATGACTTAACAACTTTTCTCTAGACCTTGCAGGAAGTGCAGGTGCTCTAATGGGTGTCTTAAGGTTTTTTCTCGTTGACCCACTGTTCATAAATTTCTTCAGGCCAACCCAAAAAAATTCCGCTTTCCGTTTTTGATGGTTTTGGGAATTCGTTTCTTTTTGCCCACATCCGCCACAGTGTAGGATGACTCTTTCCTACCAATTTGCACATCTCCTTAAGACTAATGTATCGCGTTGCCATGACTTACCATTTCCTTTCTAATAATTGTAATTGCTTGCCAAAGCCACTCTGACAATTTTTTCTGTGGCTACCTTTCTAACTGTTACCCTAAAATGGTGTATTCCAGCTCAGTCCACGACTGGGGGATGCCATTTGAATTTTTTGATCTTTCGTTGTAGGGCATCTCATCAGATGCCCGTTCGTCATATCAGTCTAAGAATTGTTTCCTGTTTTCATCTGCAATATTGGTCATGTCGGCAGAAACACCCTTCAGATTTTTCATTATCTGGAGAAGAATTGTGGGTTCCTTTATTTGCTTATGAGATAATTTGTTCATGATTTAAATGCATTTTTAATGCAGCGTTCAGTTGCCATATAATATATACGTTTCATATTCTATTCTTATGTATAACCGGTTTGAATTTATATTGAGATATTCCCCGGTGCAGGCGCTATAATTAATTATTATACTTATAAAAAATATGGATTTTATTTATTGTCTTCTTGTATAACGATCCCCTATCGCCGATAGATTTTTATTTTTTGTCTTAATAAGGGGTATGATATCAATTAAATACATATACCGTCCTCTTCGTTTGTAAAGTGCATAACCATAATCGATAATGGTTTCTAATTTATAACAAGAAACCGGTTCTGTATGTTTTTGGCTGGCCAGATAGGTTGTCAATATATGATGTTTGAATTCATTTCTGTTTTTTATATCCATACAATCATTCTGTTTTTTGTACTTATTATATGAATTCAGACACGGGGCTAACAAAAAGGTGGGATGTGTTGTTCCTGAGTACAGGATGTTTGCTTGTGCGATATTTGCAATAATATATTTAATGTTTATAGCATTTTTTTGTTTTGTAGTCGGTTTCTCGATGGTGCCAGAAATAAAAGTACTCATAAATCCTCGCCATTAATCTTTTAGTGATTATTCCTATCACTTTGATGCGCCTAACATTATCACTTAAGTTCTGTTAAATCCATACCTATAGTGATAAAAAATGCTTCTATTTAATTATCCTATTGATATTAAATAATTTTATAGCATGCAAATTGTTTCTTTTATTGATAATTACTATGGGTTTAGTAACATCCAAGACGCTGTGTTAAAAAGACAGTGTCTTGGTGTTAAAGAGTGGAGTGATATTGGGAATATTTCGAGTTAGACCGGGAAGTTATGCAGGCAGGCTAAGGCTAAGGGAGAAAATTATCGTCTTCGTTTCATGTCGCGAAATAAATAGACAATAACACCGACTATCTCAATGTCAGACGAGATGGTTATCAACGGAATACGTGTATCGTCAACAGACAAAAAACCGACAGAGCCGCCTTGTTTATAACGATAAACCGAATAATGATCGCCTATGCGCGCATACACTAAATCATCATTGGCTATTTCTTCATATTTACCAACAACGATCAACGTTCCTTCCGGTGCTTCAGCGCAACCTGTATTTTGAGTGATACGGTAAGCCCGACATGAATCAAAATGGGTCTGTAGTCCAGAAAGGACTGGCACCATGAATGATTCATGGGTTTCGTGCTCTCCCTCATAAATTTTTATAGGCACATAACGGTTGTTATGCATGACCGCAAAATCTGCCTCATCAATTTGATATTTATTGCCACTGCCATCACTGAGCCATTCCGGGCGTACGTCAAGTGCCTTGGCCAAATCAACAAGCTTACCGGTTTTGGTTGCTTTCCCTGAGAGTAATTTCCATATCATGGATTGAGCCATGCCGGCTTTTTCTGCAAGGGCGGATTGGGTAAGCCCTTTATCTGCCATGGCTTCTTTCAATCTATCAGCAAGAGTCATAAGTGCCTCATGAGTGGTTTACCTTCGTGTTTACAGAGAACAAATTAATTTATCTCTTCAGTTCAATCTCTGTACCGATGAGGAAACTATTTAAAAAGGGTTATTGGCTCTAACGGTCTGTGAGTTATCCCCGCCCTTACGAGGAGCCAGCGAGCTTAGGTAAAGACACTGGCGAACCATGATTGTTATTCCCACATTTACGTGAAATACAGGGTATAGCCCAAGAATTCTCTGTCTTGGCGCCTCTGTTTCTCATTCTATCTCTAAAGTGATACCTTTACAAATACACCAATAGTGATTTACATTGATCTTTAGTGATATTTGTATGACTGTGGTGTTGGAGAAGGCATTAATGAAAAACAGCGTGATAAACAAAGTGATAAAAATTGCAGGGAGCCAAACCAAGCTGGCTCAGGTTCTTGGGTGTAGACAATCTCTTATCAGTGCCTGGTTATACGGAAAAAAACGGGTTTCGGTGTCATTGGTGCCTGATATCGTGGTTTTTTCGAACGGAACAGTGCACGCCCATGAACTGCGTCCTGATCTGCCTAAAGTTTTTCCACCGCCTGAAAACCAAACCCAAGAATAAATTCCCGTCGAGTGTTGATTATGTATGGCATTTGAGATGAGCCCGATATTTAACGTACGGTAATAGGGAGGAAGCATCATGAGTATGGGTCTGATGGCGAAGGCAATGAGTATCAGGGTAGGGAATCCCCTGAGAAAATTGGTGCTTATCAAATTAGCGGATAATGCAAACGATAAGGGCGAGTGCTGGCCTTCATACCGGCACATCGCAGATCATTGCGAATGCAGTAAGAGTGCGGTGAGAAGTCACATTGATGCGTTGATTGAGATGGGGCTGCTTATCAAGGAAAACCGGCTGGGTAACCATAATGGTAAAGGTAATGCCTCGAATTTATATTACCTGAATTTATCGGTTGCTCCTATGCCACTAAAAAGCATACCCCCTGTGCTACCAGAAAACATACCTATGCCACCTATTGGCACTCCTGTGCCACCAAAAAATATACCCCCTATGCCGCCAGATGGCACCAGAACCAGTCACTCTTTTGAACCGGTCAAGGAACCAGTCAAAGAACCTATAAAACCCAAAGGGACCAGGCAGGAAAAAAAGACAAAAAAATCAGAATTTGATCCACTCACAGCTAAACCTGAAAACGTCAGTATCGAAACGTGGGCGGAGTGGGTGAAGTTCAGGCAGGAAATCAGAAAACCTCTGACAGAAACCAGTTGCCGGCAGCAAGCTAAACAATTAGCGGGGTGCATTAATCCTGACGAGGTCATCAACACCTCCATTGCTAACAGCTGGCAAGGGTTATTTCCTGATAAACCGAAACCCGGGCGGCAGTCACAAGCCAACACACATACTGGATTTGAGCACAAGCGTTATGAATCACACGGCGCGAACTGGACAAAAAGTCTTTGAGAAGGAGAAGACGCAATGGAAGCATCTGATTTCGGCATATTGAATATTGTTCCCCGTTTTGCGCAGGCCAGCTTTGCTACCTATCAGCCGCAGAGTCTGATGGCAGAAAACAATCTGAAAATTTGTCAGGGCTATGTCCAGACATGGGCGGATCGTAAGAAGGCTGGGGAAGGAATGATCCTGTGTGGGCGTCAGGGAACGGGGAAAACGCATCTTGCTGCCGCTATCTGCCGTGAGATTGCTGTAGGGGGTGATGAGGATGTATTTATCACCACCGCACCACGCCTCATCCGGGCTTTTCGTCGTTCGTGGAATAGCGAAGGTGAGATGAGCGAATTTGATACCCTGAGATTTTATAGTGAGCTGGATTTGCTGGTAATTGATGAAATTGGCGTGCAGTACGGCACGGAATCTGAACGTAATATTCTGTTCGAGGTGCTGAATAATCGTTATGAAGATCTGCTGCCCACGATTCTAATCAGTAATGTGCCCGTGACTGAGCTGGCTCAGTTTTTAGGTGATCGGACTCTGGATCGGTTGCTTCAAGGGGGGACGGTATTGGCATTTGATTGGGAAAGCTACAGAAGGGAAACGGTATGAACGAATATGATTTAGAAGCGGCGGTCATCAGTGGCTTGCTATCAGGCGGGGCGACACCGGACGCCTACGACGTATTGGCTATTTTGCCGGATGATGCATTCAGCTCCGTTCATTTGCAGCGAGTGTACGGGGAAATTAAAAAGCAGGCCCTGAGCAGTGCCATTATCGATCCCTTTTTCATTGCAGATGCGATGGGGGAAGAACGCGGCATTTTGGCTAATTTATTGGAACTGGCTAAGACCCCAGTTTGGCGGGCGAATTTAAAAGGTTATGCTGAAAAAGTTATGCGCTACTGGCGTGTACGTCAGGTCACTGAATTGATTAACCGTTACCAGAAAGATATTCATGCTTGTAGAAATCATATGCAAGCAGAAGTTTTGATCGAGGCCTTTGCTTCCCAATTCAATGAGATATCGCGGAATGACCGCAGCTTGCAGCCTGTTGTCATAGGCACATTACTGGATGGCTATGTCGAAACGCTGGAGGCGCGTAATCAGGGCAAGACAGGCATGATCCTGACGGGAATTGAGCCACTGGACGAACTGACAGGCGGATTTAACCCGACTGACTTAATCTTACTGGGTGGGCGACCGGGCATGGGAAAAACAGAATTGGCTCTGTATATGATTGATGGAATGACCCGCGACGGCGGCGGTGTCTTACTGTTTTCCATGGAAATGGCGGCACAACAAATTGCTGAGCGTATGGTGGCAGGTTCGGCAGCAATGCCCGTTTCTAAGCTCAGAAATTGTGAACTGTATGATGAAGACTGGGGACGCATTGGCAATGCACTGGGTTCTCTCATCGATCGAGATATTCATGTTCTGGATGCCAGCGACCTGAGTATTGAACAAATCTGTGCCATCAGCGAAACACATAAGCGCCGGCACCCTAACCTGAAAGGGATATTTGTGGATTATCTCGGGCTGATTAAAAAACCGCGAACTGAGCGTCATGATTTGGGGGTGGCGGAAATATCGAAGGCATTGAAAGGATTGGCTAAACGGTTACACACGCCAGTCACGGCATTGAGCCAGTTATCAAGGGAGGTGGATAAGCGGCCTTTGCATCAGCGCCGGCCGGTTGCCTCTGATTTACGTGATTCCGGCTCGTTGGAGCAGGATGCGGATCGCATTCTCTTTACTTATCGGGATGGGGTGTATAACCCGCTTAGCCCCGCCAGTCAGTACGCGGAGATTATTCTGGAGAAAAATCGTCATGGGCAAACCGGCACGGTTTATCAGGCATTCAGGCACGGCCATTACCTGCCGACTGATCAGATAGCTGCTGCTGAAGTGTGCCGCAGGCCGCAACACACCAAACAAAAACAACGCTGCTATTCCGGCAGGGCACTTTAACAAGGGAGTGGGCGAATGCGTGATATGCGAATGATCCTGAATCAATGGGGCGCATGGGTTTATGAGGGCAAAAGCCCGGTGGACTGGCCCTCGGTTGCTGCCGGATTTAAGGGATTGCTGCCCCGTAACCGAAGAATGCGTTCTCCGTGTTGTGATGATGATGGCATGGCGCTGGATGCGGCTGTATTGCGGTTGAAGCAACACGATCCTTACTTATTCCAGCTTATTGTGCTGCACTATATTAAAGGGATCGCATTGCGGTCAATGAGTGACCCATTAGGGATTTCCCATAACGAAGTGACCAAACGGGTACAGGTAGCGGAAGGATTTATCGAAGGCGTACTGGCGGCTTCCGGGGTGACGTTGGAAATAAATAAAGGTGTGCGAAAAGAAGTGGTTAAAGCGGTTGCGTAATTACAAAAGTCGGTATATTGTGATAAGCGTGACTGCAATGTCAACGAAGATACCGATTTATCAGGCCTCGCAAATGCGGGGCTTTTTTGTACCTGGAATAAACATAAGACTTGCTGTTGTCCTTGGTCAGAGTTACATGTATGTTCATGCACAAAAACTCACCAAAAGGTTAACTTTATCATGTTAAAACATGAAGATATGACAACCGCCGCCGCCTGCGTTTTAGAAACTCTTCCTTCACATGATTGGGTCTCGGTTTCCGATGTTTCTACCTTGACAGGGGTGCCTGAACCCCGCTGCCAATTACTGTTAACGCAATTTCGTCTGGCGGGTTTGATGGAAAGCCGGGACAACGACACGTTTTTCAAGCGCAACCCTTGATAAGATGATGTCTTTCACGGTGAAAAGTTAAATCTTTTCACCGTGGCTTTCCTAAAATCCGCCAGCGCCGATTTTAGGAAAAACCCCTGTGCTTTTAAACTCTGTCACATTAATTAACGACGACTCACTGAAATTTATCAAAACCCTGCCGGATAACTGTATCGATTTAATCGCCACTGACCCGCCGTACTTTCGTGTGAAAGACTGTAGTTGGGACAAGCAGTGGGCAGACACTACGGCATACCTTGCGTGGCTGGATGAACTGCTTGCTGAATTCTGGCGGGTACTGAAACCGAACGGCAGTTTGTATATGTTTTGTGGTTCGCGTCTGGCCTCTGATACGGAACTGCTGGTGCGGGAACGGTTTAACGTGTTGAACCATATTATCTGGGCGAAACCCTCTGGCCCGTGGCGCAGGCAGAATAAAGAAAGCCTGCGGATGTATTTTCCCGCCACCGAACGGATTATTTTTGCCGAACATTACCAAGGGCCATACCACCCGAAAGGCGATGGCTATTTCAAACAATGTCAGGATCTGAAACAGTCGGTGTTTAAACCACTAGTGGATTATTTTCGTGATGCGCGAAAAGCGTTAGGTGTCACGGCAAAAGCTATTCACGCCGCCACCGGAAAGCAGATGGCCAGTCACTGGTTCAGCGATAGCCAGTGGCAGTTACCTAATGAAACTGACTACCAAAAATTGCAGGTGCTGTTTAACCGTACCGCTAAAGAAAAGCACCAGTGTGGTGAATTGAGCATCCCGTATGCGGAGCTGGTGGATTCCCATTTCACTCTGTCGCGTCAGTACGATGAATTACGACAGGAATATGGTTTGATGCGCCGTCCGTTCTCGGTGACAGCCACCGTGCCGTATACCGATGTTTGGCAGTTTGCCCCTGTTCAGTATTATCCGGGTAAACATCCCTGTGAAAAACCGGCAGAACTGATGGCACATATTATTCAGTCCAGCAGCCGGGAAGGGGATCTGGTGGCTGATTTCTTTATGGGGTCTGGTGCAACGTTGAAAGCTGCGCTGAAACTCAATCGCCGTGTATTGGGTGTAGAGATGGAAGAAGAACGTTTTCATCAAACTGAACGAGAGATAAATAAGGTTATGTGTTTAAAATGAAAGATTATGATTGATAAGAGTAATTGATTATATTTTAATGTTACTTTCATTGAAATATAGGGAAGTAACTCGTGTACAGTGATATTGTTGATCCGAAAATATTGAATATTTTTTTACGTTATATGATTAACGCAGCTCGTCATAAGAGGCTAATCCCTTATTATGAGTTACAGGGAATTTTTGGCCTTGATCGTGGAACAGTGGGAAAATATGCAGGTTGTTTAGGACATTTTTGCTATGATAATAACTACCCGTTATTGAACTCCTTAATTGTCAATGCTGATAACCCAAGGCCATCTTATGGTTATGATGAATGGATGTTGGAAGCTGAGGTAGAAGTAAACTGGGAAGAGGAAATGTTCAAATGTTTCAAGCATTATCACGTTACTTCAACCAATGCTAAGCATTTCGAAAATCTTACCGGGATGACGAAAGAAGTAGCAGACTGGTTTGATTAAGGGCTTGCTTCTACATATTGTAAGATAGAGCAATGATCCAATAAGTTCTCAAAATAAATATGACAAGGCCGCTTTACGTGGCTTTTTTCATAGTTGCCACCACAATCACATCTGTATACACGCATTGCGGCTCGCATCCTATTAACAATAACTCACAGGGGTTGATATTACTCACCCTAAGGACACCTATTGTTCTAATAAGGGAATATTAAGATGAAAGAAAATCCTGATATTTGGGCACACCTCAGTAACTGGCTCATATCAATAAAAGAACAAGGTATCGGGGCAATCCTCGCCGGAACAATGGCTTTCCTTCGTGGTCACTATAACGGCGGTGGTTGGATAAAGGTATCAATCGATGCTTTTATGTGTGCCATGTTCGCTTGGTTTATTCGTGATGTGCTAAATCTGTTTGGCCTGAATTCGGATTTAGCCTATATCGGCAGTGTAATGATTGGTTATTTGGGTACAGATTTTATCGGCCAATTGTTACGTAAGGCCGCAGAGAAAAAAACGGGAACATCTTCAGATGGAAATCAGCGATAAAGGCCTTGAGTGCATCAAGCAGTATGAAGGCCTGAAGCTG